>NZ_JASJCS010000007.1 GCF_030065885.1 Ilumatobacter sp.
TCGCAGAGCGGGCAGGTGCGGAACGCGACTCGCTCCGCCGTATCGGTCGTCGTTTCAGGCATCGCGCGTCCCCTCGCTCGCGATCGAACGTCGCCGATCGTGTCCGATGATCACGTCGCGCGACTCCGATCGACACCCCATGCGCCGGAACGGTAGCGACCTCGCGGCTGAGGAGCCGACGCCGAGAACGAGCCGCGCTGGCGGCGCTTGGCTCCGGGGGCACGCCCAACACCCCCCTCCAGCCCGGCACCTTGCGCGACCAGTGACCGAACCCGAACGCGAGGGGGACGGCCAACGAGGTGACGACGCCGAACTTGACGAGCGCCGGCAGCACGTCGACGAACACCAGCCGCTCGCCTTCCCTCGGCGGTGCGACCGTTGCGGCCTTCGCCTCGACCGGCCGGATCGTCGACATGGCAACGCTCCCGACGCGTGCAGCTCGACCGAATCACGAATGCCGTCGGCTCGCCAGGAGCGCTCGTCCCCAGTTGTCGAGATCCGCTCACCGAGCCGTCCGTCAGGCCGGCTGGGCCGGCCGGGTGCCGCCGCGCTCAGACGCCCAGGGCCCACGTGCGAGGCGTGGGATGGAGGTGGTTGTCGGCGACGTAGTTCAGGAATCGTCGGGCAGCACGGATGCGATTGGCGACGTCGCGGAGCAATGGCGGTGTCGTCGCCGAGTGCTCGGCCGCGGCGCGGTACCAGGCGGAGCTGAGCATCTCGAGCGCATCCAGGCCGGGCGAGGCCGAGAGGTGGTCGACGAGATGGTCGAGCTCGTCGTCGGACAGCCCGACCGATCCGCCGAGGTGCTCGGCCTGGGCGACCGACATCGCGCACGGCCCGTTCCGGTCGGGGAAGACACCGGCGCGGAACAGCGCGAGATCGCCGAGCTGTCTCAGCAACACGACCCGGTCGGCCGGCTCGACTGCGTCGAGCCAGTCGACCATCTCGTCGAGGTCGCCCGCGTCGACCGGCACGGGAAGGTCCGGCGGCGCGGCGAAGCCGACGAGCAGCCGGGCCGCGAACAGCAGCCGTCCGGGGGCGTCGGCGAATTCGAGCAACGGCTCGACGTCGAAGACCGGGAGCCGCTGACCCGGCCCGACCCAGTCGTCCACCCAGGTGCTCGTCGCCAGCTGGTCGGCCGCATGATGGACGAGGATCGCGAAGAAGAGAGCGGGTGAGACGACGAGTCGTTCCCCGTCGTCGTGCAGCACCGCTGCGACGACTCCAGGGTTGCGCAGGACATCGCATGCGTGCCACGGCCGGCGCTCGAGATCCGTCCGGAGTACCGCGGCATCGGCCTCGAGGACGTCGGCGAGCAGAGCGAGGTCTGCGTCCTGGAGCTGGAGCCGCTGCCGTGTCATGGGTCATCTCTCGGTCATGGTCGCCGGTTCATCGGTGAGGAACGTCCGCCGCTGCGGCCATGGCGCCACCAGGACGGCATGGTCCACCCACCCGGCTCGGAGCGTCCCGATCGTCGCCGCACGGACGCTCGGGCGCGAGCCGCGCCGCTGCGTGCGCTCGCCTCAGGGCAGCTCCGACCGCATCGATGCGACCGTGCGGCCGGCACCCCAGTTCGTGGACTCGAGCGCCCGCAGGATCGCCGCGAGGTTGCGGTCTCGGATGCGTTCGAGCTCGCGGATGCCGATGTGGCCGCTCTGCTCGTCGGACTGCGAGGCGATCGTGTCGATCAGCTCGTCGGTGAGCTCGGGGACGTCCATCAGCTTGGTCCACGGCCAGCTCAACGCCTCGCCGAACTGGGCGATGAAGTGGCGCATCCCGCCGAGCCCGCCGGCGATGCGGTACGTGTCGAAGAGCCCCATCTGGGCCCAGCGGAGGCCGAAGCCGAATCGGATCGCGTCGTCGATCTCCGCGGTGGTCGCGACGCCGTCGTGCACGAGCCAGAGCGCTTCTCGCCAGACCGCCTCCAGCAGCCGGTCGGCGACGTGGGCATCGATCTCGGTGCGGACGTGGAGCGGGTGCATGCCGATCGATCGGTACAGCCGCATCGCCCGGTCGATCACCTCGGGTGACGTCGATTCACCGCCGACGACCTCGACGAGCGGCAGGAGGTACACCGGATTGAACGGGTGGCCGACGATCAGTCGCTCGGCGTGGGCCAGCGGTTCGGCCAGCACCGAGGGTCGGAAGCCCGACGTCGACGAGGCGATGATCGCCTCGGGATCGGCGGCCGCATCGACGCCCGCCAGCGTGGCGTGCTTGAGCTCCAACCGTTCGGGCACGCTCTCGATCACGACGCCGGCGCCATCGCACGCCGCCTCGATCGAGTCGCATCGCGTCATCGATCCGATGAGTCCGATCGGCGGTTCGAGCTCGAGCTGCCGCCAGGCCCGCCGCGCGTTGTCGAAGACCTCGACCAACACCTCGTCCGCGTCGTTCGCCGGGTCGTAGGTAGCGACGTCGACGCCCGCCAGTCGCAGCCGCGCGACCCAGCCGGCACCGATCACGCCGCAGCCGATCGCCGCGGCCCGTGCGATCTCAGCCACGTCGTGTCAGCTGCAGCTCGTCGCGTACCTCGGCCGGGCCCTTCACGCCGACGCCGATGCCGGTGAGCACCTCGACGGCCCGACCGACAAGGTCGGCGTTGCTGGCCAGCGTGCCGCGCCCGAGATAGAGGTTGTCCTCCAGTCCGACACGGACGTTGCCGCCGGCGATGGCGGCGAGCGCGACGTACTCCATCTGACGGCGACCCAGCGAGAACGCACTCCAGGTCCACGAATCCGGGACGTTGTTGACCATCGCCATGAACGTGTTGAGGTCGGGCGGAGCGCCCCACGGCACGCCCATGCACAGCTGCACCATCGCCGGCTCGTCGATCAGCCCTTGCGCGGCCAGCGACTTCGCCTGCCACAGATGGCCGGTGTCGAACGCCTCGATCTCCGGCCGGACACCGAGCCCTTGGATCTGGCGGGCCATCTCGTGCAGCGTGGCGGTGCTGTTGGTCATGATGTAGTCGCCCTCACCGAAGTTCATCGTGCCGCAGTCGAGCGTGCAGATCTCGGGCTCGAGCCGGCGGACGTGCTCGAGGCGCTCGGTCGCACCGGCGAGGTCGGTGCCGGCCTCGTCGACGGGGAGCGGTCGCTCTGCCGACCCGAACGTGAGGTCGCCGCCCATGCCGGCCGTGAGGTTGATGACGACGTCGACGTCGGACGCCCGGACGCGTTCGACGACCTCGGCGTAGAGGTCGGGCTCACGCGCCGGTGCGCCGGTGATCGGGTCGCGAACGTGGATGTGCACGATCGCCGCGCCGGCGCGAGCCGCATCGAGGCAATCGGCGGCGATCTGCTCGGGCGTGAACGGCACCTTGTCGGACTTGCCGACCGTGTCGCCGCTGCCGGTGACGGCGCAGGTGATGAAGACCGACGTCATGTCGGGACCTCCCGCTGAGTGGTCGGATGGCGACGTGCGAGCACGCGGAGCCGCGAGTACAGGTCGTCGTGGTCGAGGTAGCAGCCACGCAGATGACGAACGCCGGCACCGTCGAACCCGTTGCGGCCGTGCAGGATCCGCCGGTTGTCGAAGGCCACCAGATCGCCGGGCGCGAACTGGTACTCGAGCTGGAACCGCTGGTCGCGGGCCATCTCGGCGAACACCCTCAGCGCCTCGTAGGCGCGGGGGATGTCGGCGCGGTCCATGTGCGGTGCGGTGCGCACCGGGTAGAACGCCCGCAGCGTCAGCGGCTGATGCCGCGACCCCCGGTCGATGATCGGGCCGATCCACCGGTGCTCGGCATCGGGTGACCGGTTCATGAAGGCCCAGTCGAGCTCGGTGAGCGCCGAGTACGCCTCGGGATGCTCGCGGCGGATCGCCTCGGACACCGACCAGCCGTCCGACATGCGCGAGGCGCCGCCGGCCACCGTGTTCTCGAGGCAGTGCAGGAACTGGAACCCCGGCGGGACCTCCCGCGTCGGGAGGTCGGTGTGCTGTCCGAGATCGAGGCCGGTGTTGGCCGTCGAGTCGGGCTCGACCTTCGATTCGACGCTCCAGACGGGCCCGAAGTTGGTCTCGCGGATCGGGCCGATCGCCGATGCGAGGCGGCCGACGAAGTCGGGCGACGTCGGCGTGTCGACGAGGCGGCACAACCCCGACCGCGTGACCTCGATCAAGAACTGCATCATCGCGTCGTCGTCGTGCAAGACGTTCGTGCCGTCCAGCGTCGGCGGCGCGTCGAGATCGCCGGTCGTCCAGGGGACGGGGTCGGGCAGGCCGCCGGCCGGGGCGTGGCGGCCGTCGGCGACGAACCGGAGCCAGCCCGGGTGCACGCGGTTCGTGCGACCATCGGCCCAGCGGAGCTCGACCGCGCCGTCGGGACCGATGGCCGCGTCGACCAGGTCGCCGGGCTGGGGAAGATCGCGCGGCTCGAGCATCGACTCGCGGCTGCTCGGCTCGAGCCCGAAGCCCTCGGCGTTCTCGGCCAGCCACAGCGAGTACGCATCGAGCCGTGCTCCGTCGTCCCATGTCATGGTGACGAACCCGTCGTCGACCGACACCGACGCCGGTGGCCGCCAGTCGTGCTCGTGGAAATCAGGTGTCAGCGGTCGCCGCTCGGGTGCGTTCACCGGCCCCCCTCGGCCGGGCGGCTGGTCCACCCGGGCAGGCGGAACCGTAGCTCAGCCGCGTCGCTGAGATCGCGTCGCAACGACCTCGACCGCGAGGACGACGACGAACGCCGCGACCGCGATCAGCACCGGGATCGCCACGTCGTCGGCCGGACTGCCGAGCTCGGTCGTGTTGGTGCCGTTCGGCCACGGCCAGAGCACCCGGAGCGAGCCGAGCATCAGACCGATCATCGCTGCGATGACGAGATCGTGGTGGTGCTCGAGCAGCCAGTTGAGGACGGTGGAGAACAACGCCAGACCCACGATGCAGCCGATCGCCGTGGCGACGAGCGGGAGCAGGTCCCGGTCGTTGACCGCCCCGAGGACCTCGGTGTACATGCCGATCATGACGAGGATGAACGAGCCGGAGATGCCCGGCAGGATCATGGCGCAGATGGCGAGCGCGCCGGCGAGCAGGAAGACCCACCACGGCTCGGTGACGATCTCCTCGCCGGCGGCCTCGGTCTCCTCGCGAAGACCGAGGATCAGGAACAGCACCAGCCCGACGCCCGTCATCATCGCGAGCTCGGGGGCGGTGACCATCTTGATCAGGCGCCAGGCGACGATGACCGAGCCGGCTACCAGGCCGAAGAACAGGCCGGCCATGCGTACGGGGTGGTCGTGGAGCAGGTCCTCGATGACCGACGACAGGACCGCGATCGCCGCCAGGACGCCGACGAGGAGGGAGATCAGCCACACCCACTCGACCTTGCGCAAGCTGGGCACGAACTCGCTGGTGCGGCCCCTGGTCAGCTCCTTGAGCGCATGGGCGCCGGCATGCACGTTGCGGATCAGTCGCTCGTAGATGCCGAGCACGAGCGCAACGGTGCCGCCGGACACGCCAGGCACGATGTCGGCCGCGCCCATGGCGAACCCGCGCGCGACCTGGGAGGCGGGGGTGGTCAGCGGCACGGTCGGCGAGGCTACCGGCCCGACGCGCTCACCGTCGGGGCAGCAGGGAGGGTGACGTCGAGCAGCTCGCAGTCGGCAGTTGCGTCGGCGAGGCGGTAGGCGACGCCCCCGGGAATCGCCACGCTGTCGCCGTGACCGAGCACGGTCCCATCGGCACGGTCGGTCTCGACGCCGAGCGAACCCCGCAGGACGACGAGGAACGTGAGCTCGGCGTCGTGGACGATCTTCCCGCCCGTGCCCCTGGGGCCGTCGCCTGCCGCCGCCGGTCGTGCCACCCGCGCGCCCGCCAGCCCGGCGGTGGCATCGCCGATGCCGGTGTCGCGCGCCTCCCAGCCGTCGAGGCGCCACGGGTGGTAGCTCGCATCGGCCGCGATGTGCCGCACGAAGCGCTGACCGCCGAAGTCTCGCCCGGCGTCGACGCGGTCGTTCGGGAGCGGCAGGGACCAGTCGGCGATCGTCTCGTGTTCGGCCGGACACCCGATCTCGATCACCTCGAGGCCGGCCGAGCTCTCGAGCACGCGATGACGGATCTCGGGCGGCTGCAGCACGCAGTCGCCCGCATGCATCACGAACGGCTCGCCCTGGTCCTCGTACACGACCTTCACCCACCCGGCCTTCACGAAGATCAACTGGAACCGGATCTTGTGGAAGTGGACGTAGTCGGGCACGGGGCCGGCTTCGGGGATCGTGATGTGCGACGCGATGAAGCGGCCGCCCCACCGATCGGGGATCAGATCCCGGTAGCGCATCCCGGCGCGACCGACGCCGGACTCGCCGTCGTTGCGGGAGATCGTGAGGGACGGACGGTTCTCGGGCAGAGTGACGGTCGTCGTCGCCGGCCTGAACTCGATCTGCGTGCCGCCGGGCAGCGAGACGCCTCCCGCTCGGTCATCGGTCAGCACGTGGATCATGAGCGGGTCGACGCGCACGTCGGCGACGCGCCGCTCGAGTCGCAGTCGCGTCCCGTGTGCCGAGATCACGGCAGTCGAGGGCGAGTCGGCCGGGAAGATGGCGTCGATGCGGAAGCCCAGCTCACCGGTCAGCGCGTCGAGGTCGGCGTCGAACTCGTGGGTCGGCACGACGACGTGGACGTCCGCGATCATGGCGGCAACCTACCGCCCGCTGGTCATCGCCCCCAGTAGCCGCGCATGCCGGGGATGTGCCGGCGGATGAGGCCGTGCTCGCCGAGCGTCACCACGTGGACGGTCTGCAGCAGGCCGTTGTCGGTGTCGACGAGGGCGTCCCACATCAACACGTCGTCGTGTTCTCGCAGCTGGTCGACCGATCGCAGCGCGAACCCCGGGTGCTGGGCGAGGAAGGTCCGGAAGTACCCGCCGATCTCGTCGGGAGTACCGGCGACACCGTCGTACCTCACGATCTCGGCGCCCGGTTCGTACATCGCCACGACGCCGTCGATGTCGCCGGCCCCGAGGAGCTGGTAGTAGCGATCCAGGAAGTCCCGACCGGTGCTCACGGCGTCAGCGTAGGCCGGGGTGGTCCCGCCGACACGGAGCGGAGCGACGGGGCACGGCACGGGCGTGGACGACTTCGCGAACTTTCTGCGAGATCGCGCCGGCGGCGTGCTCTTGGCCGGTGTCCGACACGACACCAGACCAGGAGGATCCACCATGTTCACCAGCCGCCGCTTCAACGTCATCGCTGCCACCGCCATCGCCGGGGCGATCGGCACGGTCGGCATCGTCGCCGCCGGCTCGTCCGGGTCGACGACCAGCTCGTCGCCTGCCTCGGCCGCGCCGAGCCCCACACCGGACGGACCGACGGCCCCGGCACCGACCGAACCGGTGGCCACCACCCCCGCTGCGACGACCGCCGCAACGACGCCGGCTGCATCGGCGACCGCCGGGGAGGCAGCTCCGACGGCGGCGCCCGGCGCGACGGATGCTGCGCCGGCTGCGAAGGATGGTGCCTCGGCGACGCCGTCCACCGCGTCGGAGCCGTCGAACCCGGACACCGAGCCCGCCGACCCCGAGCGGCCCGCACCGGGCGAGCCGGGCGTCGTCGACGGCGAGGAGGGCACGACCGACCCGCCGCCACCCCCGCCGCCTCCTCCGCCGAGTGACCTCATCGAGCTCGCCTCGGTGCCGAAGCCACCGCCGCCCCTTCCGCCGATTCCGGGCCCGGTCGACCTGGTCACGCTGCCGATGGACCCGGGCCCCGGACCGATCGACGATTACGCCGCCCCGGTCGACCCGACGCCCTGGAACGTCGGAACCGACTTCCAGGTCGTGGCGATCCCGGGGTACCTCGGTGACTTCTCGAGCGGCTACTCCGGCTGCCAGCTCGAGTGCGTCACGACCGCACTGCTCAGCTCGAACCCGGTGAACCCGAACGTCCAGCTCGACGCCACGACGACGGTGCCCGTGCACTTCGAGGTCGAGGTCAACGAGACGTACGGCGACTGGGGCAAGCACTTCAACAACCCCGGCTACGACACCGAGTGGTCGACCACGCTCGGGCCACTCCAGCCCGACACGACCTACGACCTGACCCTGATCGCCATCGACCAGGACGGTCACTCGAAGGTGTACGAGCACCAGTTCACGACCGTGGCGATCATCGACGGATTCGCCAGCAACGCGAAGGGCTGCGCGCTCGCCTGCATCACCGAGGGCACCGTCGAGATCGACGGCGCACCCAACGACGTCGAGGTTCACGTGAAGACCAACACCCCCGCCGCGCTGCAGGTGTGGTTGTCGACGTTCGAGCCGACCTGGGTCGACGACCCCGACGCCAAGCCGGCGTACGACCCGGTCCACGAGAGCGACACCCCGTCGACCAGCACCACCTTCGACGTGAAGGACCTCGAGTACGCCACGCTCTACCACGTGGTCGCCCGGGCCCACGACGACCACGGTGACCACTACCGGGTCGGCACGTTCCAGACCGGCGCCGAGCCGCAGGTCGACGTGCTCGTCACGTTCGAGGAGATCACGGTCACCCACGACGGCGACGAGGGCGACAGCAACCGCGGTGAGATCCGGTTCAGCTGGGGCTTCGACGGCACCGGCATCGGCGGCCGCAGCGAGCAGAAGATGCACCCCGGCAAGGTCTCGATCGACGGTAGCAACGCCAAGTGGTTCCGGTTCGACCCGACGGCCGAGTCGATCCCGAATCCCACGATCGGTGCCCACGAGCGTGACTGGGACGGCCTGATCGAGTGGTGCAGCTACGGCTGGGGCCCCGGCGTCGAGCCGAGCTACGTGGCCGACTGCGACATGAAGACCAACGTCGCCCACCACGGCGGCCCGGTCAGCCTGGAGCAGATCGAGGCGTTCCCGCCCTGCAGCCAGTTCGGCGTCGACGCCGGCGCCGGTGCCCGCTGCGCCGCCCTCGGCAGCTCGGTGTTCGGCACCCGTGACCCCGACTACGTGCACTTCAGCGCCGTCGTGTCGTTCGTCGTGCACGACTGATCCACACCCCACCCCTGGCGGGAACCGGCGGGACGGGAGGACGGCCTTGCAGCCGTCCTCCCGTCGTCGCGCCCGGATGCCGCAACTCGACGCCGCCGCCCGAGCGTGCGGTCGGCTACCCGGTCACGTCACGACCCTGCGTCCCGCCCTGACCGCTGCGGTGAAGCCAGGGGAGGGCAACGTTGGCGGCGATCAGTAGTCGATGCCGCGCTTGGCGCGGATCCCCTGCTGGTAGGCGTGCTTCACCTCGGTCATCTCGGTGACCGTGTCGGCGATGGCGACGATCTCCGCGGGAGCGTCGCGGCCCGTGACGATGACGTTGACATGGCGCGGCCGGCTGGTGATCGTGTCGACGACGTCCTGCTGGTCGATCCAACCCCAGGTGCAGAGGTAGGTGAGCTCGTCGAGGATCACCAGATCGTGCTCGCCGGCCTCGATCAAGCGCTTCGCTGCGGTCCAGCCCTCCCGCGCATGCGCCCGGTCGTCGTCGAGGTTGTCGGAGTCCCACGTGAACCCGTCGCCGAACGCGTGCCAGTCGACGCCGAGCTTCCGTCCGATCGCCTCCTCGCCGACCTTCCACTCGCTCGACTTGATGAACTGTGCGACGGCGACGTTCCAGTCGGCAGCGAGCGCCCGGATCATGACGCCGAACGCCGCTGAGCTCTTGCCCTTGCCGTTGCCGGTGTTGACCAGCACGAGCGAGTCGGCCGAGCGCAGACCGTCGGGTCGCGGGTCGTCGGTGAGTGCCTCGGTCGTGGGTGTCGTCGCGTCGTCGCTCATCAGGCGGCGCAGCCTATTGGACTGTCGGCGAACCCAGGCGACCGTGTAGAGTCTGCGACCGCACGGTTCGGTGCGAAGTCCGGTGAGATCCCGGCGCTGTCCCGCAACGGTGGTTCCAGATTCGGTCTGGACGAGCCCGGTCGACCCGCTCCGCGCGCGAAACCCAGACCCTCGAGGCAAGGGCGGTTCGCAGGCCGGTGTCCGGCCGAACGACCCACTTGTCCTCCCACCCGTGGAGGAGACATCCATGCGCAGACTCCCGCTGTTCGCCGGCCTGCTGGCGGCCGGACTGCTCGCCGCCGCGTGCGGCGACGACGCCACCGACGAGGCGGCCGCGTCCGCCACCACCCAGCCCGCCGTCGTCGCAGACGAACCCGTCGAGGACACCGACGAGGCGGCCACACCCGACGAGGCGCCCGCCGACGAGCAGCCGGCGCGTGATGCGCCGAGCACGATCATCTCGCTGTCGCCGACGGCGACCGAGATGCTCTACGCGATCGGTGCCGGCGACCAGGTGCTCGCCGTCGACGACTTCTCGAACTACCCGCCCGAGGCGGCGGCGAAGATGCAGGGGCTCAGCGGCTTCGAACCGAACGTCGAGGCGATCGCCGGGCTCGAGCCGGACCTCGTCGTCACCGACGGCACCAACCCGGACCTGCTCGGACAGCTCGACACGCTCGGCATCGACCGCTGGGAGGGACCCGCCGCCAGCACGTTCGACGACGTGTACGACCAGATCGAGCAGCTCGGCGCCGCGACGGGCCGCGCCGACGAGGCTGCCGAGCTGGTCGGGCAGATGCAGAGCGAGGTCGACGCGGTGATCGCCGGCCTGCCGGCGCTCGACGAGCCGCTCACCTACTACCACGAGCTCGACAGCACGTTCTTCACGGTCTCGTCCGAGACGTTCATCGGGGCGGTCTACGACGAGATGGGGCTGGTGAACATCGTCGACCTCTCCGGCGAGGACCTGGGCTTCTACCCGCAGCTGAGCGCCGAGTTCGTCATCGACTCGAATCCCGACCTGATCTTCCTCGCGTGCACCAAGTACTGCGGCGAGACGGCCGACACGGTCGCCGAGCGACCGGGGTGGGACGCGATCGATGCACTCGCGAACGGCGGCGTCATCGAGATGGACGACGACATCGCCTCCCGCTGGGGGCCGCGCATCGTCGACTACCTGCAGGCCGCCGGCGACGCGGTCGGTGTCGTCGCCGAGGGCTGAGCAGGCAGCGCCGTGCACGACGAGCAGCGCCGCGAGCGGAGGCGGGGAGCCGGCTGGTACGTGACCGCGGCGCTCGTCACGGTTGCAGCGGTGCTCCTCGGCGCAATGATCGGACCGGCGGGGCCGACGTGGTGGCGGGTGCCGCTGGCCCTGCTCGATCACCTCCCGCTGATCTCGATCGACAGCGGCGTGTCCGATCGCGAGTGGTCGATCATCTGGGACATCCGGATGCCGCGCGTCGTGCTGGCCGGCCTGGTCGGCGCCATGCTGTCGGTGGGCGGTGCGAGCTACCAGGGCGTGTTCCGCAACCCGCTCGTCGACCCGTACCTCCTCGGTGCCGCCGCCGGTGCAGGGCTCGGCGCGACCCTGATGATCGCCACGTGGGGCGACGTCGGCTCGGGATGGCCGATCGATCCGGTCCCTGCGGTTGCCTTCGTGTTCGCGCTCGGCGCCGTCGCGGTGACCTACCTCGTCGGGGCGTCGTTCGGTGGGCTGCGTTCGACGGCGACCCTGGTGTTGGCGGGTGTGGCGATGGTCTCGTTGCTCACCGCCGTGCAGACGTTCGTGCTGCAGCGCAACACCGAAGTCGTCCGTGAGGTCTACAACTGGATCCTCGGCCGCGTGTCGACGGCGACGTGGGCGGACGTCCGGCTCGTGCTGCCGTACGTCACGATCAGCTGCGTCGTGCTGTTCCTGCACCGCCGCCACCTCGACCTGCTGCGGGTGGGCGACGACGAGGCCATCACGCTCGGCGTGCCGGTCACCCGCGTGCGCCTGATCGTCGTGATCGCAGCGACGCTCGGCACGGCGGCGGTCGTGGCGGTGAGCGGTCTCATCGGCTTCGTCGGTCTGGTCGTGCCGCACATCGTGCGGCTGATCGCCGGCGCGGGATACCGGCGCCTGCTGCCCCTGACGATCGCGTTCGGCGCCGCGTTCCTCATCATCGCCGACATCCCCGGCCGGATGTTGACCGCGCCGGCCGAGCTCCCGATCGGCGTCGTGACGGCGTTCGTCGGGGCACCGTTCTTCATCGTGCTCCTGCGGACCAGGGATCTGACCCGATGAGCTCGATCGAGTTCCGCGGCCTGTCGGTGACGTACGGCAAGCGCGTCGCGGTCCAGCCGTTCGACGACGTGGTCCGGTCCGGCGAATGGCTCGGCCTGATCGGGCCGAACGGGGCCGGGAAGTCGTCGCTGCTCAAGTCGGCGGTCGGGATCGGCCCGTCCGCCGGCGACGTACTCGTCGACGGAGCATCGTTGTCCCTTCGCTCGCGCTCGCGGCGCGCGGCGCTCGTCGCCTACGTGCCGCAGGACCCGTTGATGCCCGCGGACATGACCGGCTTCGAGTACGCGCTTCTCGGCCGCGCGCCGTACGTCGGCTACTTCGGGACCGAGAGCCGCCACGACCGGGCCATGGTGCACGGAGTGCTCGAGCGGCTGGCATTGAGTGAGTTCGCAGACCGGCGGTTGGGCGAGCTCAGCGGCGGTGAGCGGCAGCGCCTGCTGCTCGCCCGGGCGCTCGCCACCGAGGCCCCGATCCTGCTGCTCGACGAGCCGACCAGCGCCCTCGACATCGGCCATCAGCAGCAGTCGCTCGAGCTCGTCGCCCGCCTGCGCGACGACCATGGGCTGACGGTCATCTCTGCCATGCACGACCTCACCCTCGCCGGGATGTACAGCGACCGCCTGGCGCTGCTGTACGAGGGGAGCGTGGTCGCGAGCGGCGATCCCGTCGACGTGCTGCGGCCCGAGACGCTCGCCGAGTTCTACGGCGTCCGGGTCACGGTGCACCACGAACCCGACGGCACCGTGGTCGTCATCCCGCGCCGAGAAACCCTCGCCTGACCGCCGTCCGCGGGCCGTACCGTGGAGCCGTGGACGTCGACGTGGCCGCCGCGAGCCGGTTCCTCGGCGAGCTGTTCGACGAGCCGATCGTCGCCGAGCCGGCCGGGGCGGGCATGTGGTCGCGCTGCTTCGGGTTCGAGCACGACGGCGCACGGCTCGTCGTGCGGTTCGGCCGGCACCGCGACGATTTCGAGTGCGACCGGTTCGCGGCGCGGTTCGCTCGTCCCGGCCTGCCGATTCCTCGGGTCCACGCCGTCGGCGAGGCGCCCCGCGGCTGGTACGCGATCTCCGACCGGGCCGACGGCCGAGCGCTCGAAGACGTCCCGACCGACCAGTGGCGTCGCCTGGTGCCGGCAGTCGCCGGCGCGTTGGCGGCGATGCGCACGATCGAGCCACCCGAAGGGTGGGGCGGCTGGACGCCTGCCGGGACCGGCGAGTTCGGCGGCTGGCGGTCGTTCCTGCTGTCGGTCGCCGAGGACGGCGACGACGAGCGTCAGCAGGGCCAGCTGGCGAGCGTCGAAGCGCATCCGGACGGCGCCGCCTGCTTTCGCTGGGGCTTGTCGCTGCTCGACGAGACCGCCAGGGACGACGTGCCGCGATCGGTGCTCCACGTCGACCTGATCAACCGCAACGTCCACGTCGCCGGCGACAGGATCACCGGGATCTTCGACTGGGGCTGCGGCTGCTACGGCGACCCCCTCTACGAGCTCGCCTGGTTCGACTTCTGGTCGCCGTGGCACCCGAACCTCGACGTCGATCTGCTGCTCGAGACGACCGACCTGCCGCTCGGGAGCGACCGGCACCTCGCCTGCGTCGTCCACATCGGGCTGGCGCACCTCGCCTACAACGCGCACCACGGCACCGCGCAGGCCGTGACGGAGACCGCTGACCGACTGCGCGCCGTCGTCGCGCGATTCGGCTGATCGCCCGGCCGTAGCGCGATTCGGGAGGGGTACCGGAGGCCCTGTTCGCCGCCGGGGCCCGAGGCGTATCGTCGAAGGCGGAGAGGAGGTTCCCCCATGCGTACCTCTCGTTCTTCCACGGCGCAGTGCGCCCGCCGGGCGATCGGGCTGACGGCGGTCGCACTTGTGGCTGTCGCCCCGGTGGCATGCAGCGACGACGACGGCGGCCCGGGCCCCGCCGAGGAACCCGGACCTGCCGAGGAGCCCGGCCCAGGGGGCGACATCGGCCCGGGGGATGACATCGGCCCGGGAGACGACGTCGGCCCAGGAGGCTGAGACGCCGCAGACGGGCCTGCGTCGTGGTCAACCGACCACGGTGACCACGATGACGCCGGCCAGGACGAGCCCGCTGGCGACGTACTCGCTGCGCGTGTGCCGCTCGCCGAGGTGCAGCCGGGCGAGCGCGAAGGCGATCAGGAGCTCGACCTGACCGAGCGTGCGGACCTTGGCCGCGCTCTCGAGCGTGAACGCCCAGGCCCACCCGATCGAGCCGAGCAGGCTGAAGACCCCGACCCACGTCGCCGGCCAACGCGCGGCGAGCACGGCGCGGATCTCGGCCGGCTCGGTCGCCGCGAGCCAGGCGAGGTTGATCGCCGTCTGGACACCGAGCAGCACCGTGAGCGTGAACACGGCCCGGTCGAACGAGGGCGCGCCGGTGAGGCTGCGCGAGGCCGCACCGATCCCGATCGCGGCGATCGCGAAGCCTGCGCCGGCGACGAGGCCCATGAGTGCCGCCGGATCCCCGGCACGTCGGAGCAGCGAGGTCAGGTCACCCTTCGCAGCGAGCGCAGCGACCCCGATGCTGACCAGCACGGCGCCTGGCCAGCCGAGCGGGGCGAGGCCGGTCCCCACGCCGATCAGGCCGAGCGTGGCGACGATCAGCACCTCGGACTTCGAGTAGACGGTGCCGATCGCGAAGTCGCGGAGCTTGAACGATCGGAGCAGCGCGACGGTGGCGACGATCTGTGAGACGCCGGCCGCGGCGACGATCCACCAGAACCGTCCGGGAACATCGGGCACGTCGCGCCCGGCGAGTCCGAACAGGGCGGCGCTCAGCAGCACCGCGAGCGGGAGCCCGTACGCGTAGCGGACGAAGCCGGCGGCGTTGGTGCCGAGCACCGAGCGCAGCTCGTGCTGGCGGGAGGTGCGCAGGATCTGGAAGGTGGCGGCGGCGAGCGTGATCGGAATCCACATGGCGTCTCGACATTCGGGATGAGCGACCCGATGTGTGAGACGACCATAGCTCGTCCGTTCGATGGGCGACCGATGCCTCGGCGATGCCGCCGCACTCGGGCGGGCGGCGGCATCGCGCCGTGATCATGGGGTCATCACGCGGCGATCGGTTCGGCCTCGGCGACGTCGCTGCCGCCGAGCTCGACCATCCCGTCCCAGGCGGTGACATCGCCGTAGCGGGTCTTGTAGAGGCCGCTGCCCTCGAGCCATGCCTGGCCGCGCCCGTGGGCGAACAGCTCGACGTCGCCGTCGACGATGACGGAGAAGTCGCTGCCGCGCACGTACACGCCGCCGGTGAAGTCGCTCAGGATCACCTCGGTGTCGGCCTCGGCCTCGGCGGGTGCCCCGTCGCGGTCGTCGACACCGCGGACGACGAAGCGCATGTCGCCGGCCCGGTCGGTGAGGATGACGTCGCCGTCCGCTCGGAGGCGGATCCAGCCGCCCATGTCGATCTCGACGTCGCCGGTGCCCTTGGCCGCCAGCGAGCCGCGTCCCTCGACCGTCGGATCACCGGTCGATTCGTCGGACTGCGCAGCGGCGAGCCCGGCGGGGGCCAGGACGGCTCCGACGGTCAGTGCCAGTGCTGAGATGAGCAGTTTCTTCATGGTGGATTCCCTTTCTGCGGTGGTATCCACACGATGAGCCGCGCAGGTGAGACCGCCCCAGGACATGGGTAAGGTCGAGACGCGAGTCCGGTAAGGATGATCAGGAGCCCGACCATGTCACGGGGAGTGGCACACCACCCGGAACCGCGACCGGCAGATGCGGCGTCGAAGAGGCCATGAGGTCGATCGCTGCGTCCATCGTCGTTGCGTCGCTCGTCGCTGCCTGCGATGCAGACCCGCCGTCAACGGCTCCGTCCGTGAGTGCCACGGCTGCGGACCGCCGGTCGCCCCACGCGACGACATCGCACAGCGCCGCCGATGGGCGGTCGGCCGCCACCGTCGTGATGGAGCGAGCCGATCCCACCGGTGGTGTCACCGGCCCCGTGATGTTCTGGCGGGAGCGCGGCGGCTCCACCTCAGCAGCAGACCGCCTGCCGACGGTGACGGTCGAAGGAGCGCTCATTCGTGGTCGGCTCGAACTCGACGGCGAGTGCCTCTATGTCGTGGACGCCGGCCTTCGTCACCCGGTGCTGTGGGAGTACTTCACGCGCTGGCTGCCCGAGTCGGCGACCGTGCTGTTGCCCGACGACACGGTTCTGTCGGTCGGCGACGCAATCGAGGCGGGCGGCGGGTACCACCGGCCTGACGCTTTGGAGGAGTTCACACCGAGTGAGGAGGTTGCCGAGCTCGCCGCCCGATGCGCCGAGGAGCCCTACCGTGAGGTCGCGGTGATCCAGTCGGCCGTCGGGCGGGTTGGATCACCGCAGGCGTCGTCGGGAGACGTCGACGTTGTCGAGCCCCCGAGCGAGCTGGCGATCGGCGACGTCGCACCGGTCCAGATCTGGGCCGGGTGCACGCTGGAGCTTGCGATCGGCGAGGAACGCTTCGTGCCGGACGAGGAGCTCGTTCCGGCGCCACTCGACGGCCGATACCGGGCCGCAGACTTCCCGCCGAGCTGGCACGTACTGGTCTTCAACGAGGGGCCCACCGACGGTCCCGCGTACGTGGTCCTCGACGCCGAGGCGGAGCGACTCGATGCCGAGACGGTCGAGGTCCGGGACCAGGACTCAGGTGATGTCGTCGGCACGTTCCGGCTCGACCGAACACCAGTCGACGAGCTCGTGACCTGCCGTAGTGCAGGTGCGGCCCAGACCGAGCGTCAGCTGCTCGGGTCGTACCAGTGGTCGCCGTCTGCGAGCAGGCGGTCGGCCTCGCTCGGCCCCCAGGAACCTCGGAAGTACGGGTGAACGGGGCCGGGCTCGTCGAGTGCCGGCTGGACGACGCGCCAGGTCTGCTCGACGACGTCCTGGCGTGCGAACCGACGCGGGGAGCCGGCGATCGCGTCGCCGAGCAGACGCTCGTACGCCTCGGACCGCTCGCCGAGCGCGGCGGCGAAGTCGACGGAGATGTCGACCTCCTGGCTGTCCAGGTGCGGCCCCGGGGTCTTGGCCTGCAGCGCGAACGTGACACCGTCGCTGTTGCCGAGCCGGAACCGCACCAGGTTGCGGTCCGGCGCCGGGCCGCCGGCTTCGTCGAACAGCAGGCGCGGCGGTGAGTGGAACTCGACGACCGCCTCGGTGGCCGGTTCGGTGAGGGCCTTGCCGACCCGCACGTACCACGGGACGCCCGCCCACCGCCAGGAGTCGATCTCCAACCGGGCCGCAGCGAACGTCTCGACCGACGAGTCGGTTTCGACGCCCGGCTCGTCGCGATAGCCCACGTACTGACCGCGCACGAGGTGGGCGGGGTCGATGGCCGTCATCGCCGCCATCACCTTCGTCTTCTCGTCCTGGAGGAACTGGGCGTCCGAGCCGGCAGGCGGCTCCATCGCGAGCAGTGCCACCACCTGCAGGAGATGGTTCTGCAGCACGTCGCGAATCGCTCCGACGCCGTCGTAGAACGAGCCGCGCCCCTCGACGCCGATCGTCTCGGACATCGTGACCTGCACGCTGCGGACGTACCGGCGGTTCCAGATCGGCTCGAGCAACGTGTTCGAGAATCGGAAGACCAGGAGATCCTCGACGCTCTCCTTGCCGAGGTAGTGGTCGATGCGGAAGATCCGCTCCTCGGGGAAGACCGACGCCAAGGTGGCGTTCAACTCCTGCGCGGAGGGAAGGTCGCGGCCGAACGGCTTCTCGACGACGATGCGGCCGCGGTGGTTGAGGTCGACCGAGGCGAGTCGCCTCGCCACCTCGGGGAACATCGACGGCGGGATCGCCATGTAGTACACCGCGTTCTTCGAGCCGTGACGGTCGAGGGTGGCGCGCAGCTCCTCCCAGGTCGATTGCTCGGCGTAGTCGCCCTGGATGAGGTCGAGCCGCTCCATCAGGGGGTCCATCACCGCCGCGTCGGCGTGCGGCTCGGACGCGATGATCGCGTCGTGGGCGTTCTGGCAGAAGGCGTCGTCGGTCCAGTCGCTGCGGGCGACGCCGATGACCGGCACGTCGAGCGCGCCGGTGCGCTCGAGGTGATAGAGCGCAGGAAACAGCTTGCGCTTGGCCAGGTCGCCCGTGGCGCCGAACAGCACGAGCGCGTCGGCGCGTGGTTGCTCGCTGTCGAGCAGCATCATCGGCTGGACTCCTTCCGCTCGCGGTGGCCTCCGAAGCCCGCTCGCATCGCCGAGAGCACCTTGTTCGCGACGTCGGCTCGACCGCGCGACTCGAACCGCGAGTACAGCGCCGCCGAGAGCACCGGCGTCGGGACGCCCTCGTCGATCGCCGCGTGGACCGTCCAGCGGCCCTCGCCCGAATCGCTGACGTGGCCGGCGTACTCGTCGAGGCGGGGGTCCTCGAGCAGCGCCTCGGCCGTGAGGTCGAGCAGCCAGCTGGTCACCACCGAGCCGCGCCGCCACAGCTCGGTGACCGCAGCGAGGTCGATGTCGTACTGGTAGTAGCGGGCGTCACTGAGCGGCGCGGTCTCGGCGTCGGCGGCATGGTCCTCGGCGCCGATGTCGGCCTTGGCGAGCACGTTGAGGCCCTCGGCGTACGCCGCCATCAGGCCGTACTCGATGCCGTTGTGGACCATCTTGACGAAGTGCCCGGCGCCCGACGGGCCGCAGTGCAGCCATCCCCGCTCGGCCGGATCGGGCGGGCCGTCGCGGCCGGGCGTGCGCTCGGCCGCGTCGAGGCCCGGCGCGAGCGAGTCGAAGACCGGTTCCAGCCGCTCGACCGCCTCGGTCTTGCCACCGACCATCAGGCAGTAGCCGCGCTCCAGGCCGTGCACACCGCCACTCGTGCCGACGTCGAGGTAGTGCACGCCGTGGTCGGCCAACAGCGGGCCGCTGCGATCGACGTCGTGGCGATACCAGGAGTTGCCGCCGTCGACGATCGTGTCGCCGGGCGAGAGCAGCGGCGCGAGCCGCTCGACGGTCGCACCGACGAAGGCGGCGGGGATCATCACCCACACGTGACGGGGTGGTTCGAGCGCCGCCACCAGGTCGTCGAGTGTGTGAGCCGGTGTCGCGCCCTCGCCGGCGAGCTCGTCGATGGGTTCGGTGCTGACGTCGTGGACCACGCACTCGTGCCCGTCGGCCATGAGGCGACGCACCATGTTGGCGCCCATCCGGCCCAGCCCGATCATGCCCAGCTGCACGGTGGATCGTGGGGAGGGTTGCATCGGCCCAGCCTGCCACGCCTCGGCTACGGTCGCTCGCGTGGGTGGCAAATCGTCCGGGGCGCGCACGAACGCCGCAGAGGTCGAGGGCGAGTCCGGCGATGTACGCGGGCACATCGCCTCCTGCCGTGCCTCGCACGCAGCGCTGGTCGGCCACCTCCGGGAGCTGACCGACGTCGACCCGGCCGCGCCGTCCCGGCTCCTCGGCTGGTCGATCGGGCACGTGCTCACCCACATCGCCCGGAACGCCGACGGGCACGTCTCGATGCTCGACGGATGCCCGCAGTACCCGCACGGGCCGGAGGGCCGCACCGCCGACATCGAGCGGGGCGCGGTCCGGCCCTGGCCGGAGCTGGTCGACGACGTCGCCACGAGCGCGGCGGCGCTCGAGCGGCGGTGGGCAACCCACGGCGACTGGGACGGCACCTCCCGGATGCTGTCCGGCGAGCGGCCGACCGGGCAGCTCCCTCTCCTGCGTCAACGCGAGGTCGAGGTGCACCGGGTCGATCTCGGCCTCGGCTACGAGCTCGGCGACATGCCGGCCGACTACGTCCGGCGCGATCTGCGCCTGATGGGCATGCTCTGGACGGCCCGCCAACCGATGGGGATGACGCCGCTTCCCGACGCGGTGCTCCGGCTCGCACCGTCGGAGCGGCTCGGGTGGATGATGGGCCGCCTCGACCTCGACGGTGTGCGCCCGGCCGGGCTCTTCTGAATCGCGCGGCTCAGCCGCCGGGACCGTCCGCTCGACGATTCGTCCCGTCCCGGCCCTCTCGATCGCCGGCGGCATCACCGGACCGCGCCTCCGCCTCCCGCTCGGCGAGCGAGATCGCCGGCAACCAGAAGTCCTCGAGCGTGCGCACGGTCAGCCGAACGGCTCGCACCGCGGCCGCGGCGGCCGGATCGCTCGAGCGCAGCCGGCGCAGCTCGTCGCGCGCTGCCTCGACCCGCCTGCGTGCGGCCGACACCTCCGCAGCGCCGCTCATGCGGCGTGGCGGACTCGGTGAGCGGCATCGAACTCCTCGGCGCGCCGGCGGAACCGGAACGACGTCGTGCGGAGATCGTCGGCGGCCTGATGGAGCTGGTGGAGGTTGCGTTCGAGCAGCCGCTCGCAGAGATGCGCCCGGGTGTCGCCCCACCAGTTGTCGGGGGCGTCGCCGAGCGTCAGGACGACCGATCGTTCGATCGCCGAGGCGAGCGAACGGAGCTCGGCGGCACGCTGGCGGAGCACGGACGAGTAGGGGTGATGTGACGGCTGCTGCTTCATGGTGACCTCAGGGGCAGTGAGGGTCAGGAGTTCCGCGAAGCGGAAACGGCCCTCGCGTCGTGCGATGCCAGCTCGAACACGATCGTGCGGTGCGGCAGGCCGGTCGCTGCGTCGACGAACTCCGCCCCCACGGTGTCGAAGCCGTGCCGGCGGTAGAAGCCCAGGGCCGTCGACCGGGCGCGGGCCCACACCAGTCGGCTGCCCGCGTCGCTACAACGCAAGAGACCGGCGTGCAGCAGGAGCGACGCGAGGCCCTGGTCGCGGTGCCGCGGTTCGGTCGCCATGCCGCGCAGCTGATGCGCCGGTACGCCGGGTTGCGGCTCGAACTCCCGGACCACCCAGGTCGACACGGCGAGGAGGAGGTCGCCGTGACGGACGCCGAGATGGAGCGTCGTCGGGAGATCGTCGCCCTCGAACTCGACGACATCGCTGTCCGTGCCGTCGCGCAGCACGGACCGCCGGAGCGGGTGGGTGTCGACCGCATCGAGCTCGACCACCAGCACGGTACGACGCTACCGAGGTCCGAGCTCGACGATGCGGTCGGCGACGGCCTCGGCCTCGGCGCGGTCGTGCGTCACCCAGAGCGCAGTCGTCGCAGCACGCCGGAGGATCTGCGACACGTCGACCGCGAGCCGATCGTGGAGCTCGCGGTCGAGGCCGGTCAGCGGCTCGTCGAGCAGCAGCACGTCGGGACTCGGCGCGAGCGATCGAGCGAGCGCGACCCGCTTCGCCTCACCACCCGAGAGGTTGTCGATCGCCCGCTCGCCGAAGCCCGACAGCCCGACGAGCTCGAGCATCGCATCGACCCGGCGCCGGCGCTCGTCACGGCCGACGCCCTGCATCCGGAGCCCGAAGCCGACGTTGCCGGCGACGCTGAGGTGCGGGAACAGCTGCTCGTCCTGGAAGACCATCCCGACCGGGCGCCGATGGGTCGGCACGTCGGCCATGTCGTGCCCGCCGATCCGGACGATCCCGCAGTCGGGTCGCACCACACCCGCAACGATGCGCAACAGCGTGGTCTTGCCGCTGCCCGACGGGCCGAGCAGGGCCACCACCTCGCCGTCGTCGACCGAGATCGAGAACGAGTCGAGCACCGGCACGTCCTCGAAGCCGATCGAGACGTCACGAACGTCGAGCACGGTCGCCTCCTGCGTCGACGAGCACCACGATCGCGACGGTTGCCGCGGCGAGCAGGGTCGCCAGGGCGAACGCTTGTGCCTGGAACACACCGCCCGTCCGCGCCAGCAGCCGTTCGATGACGATCGGGAGCGTCTCCTCACCGGACCGGCTGAGGAAGCTCGTGGCGCCGAACTCACCGAGCGAGATCGCCGCGGCGATGCCACCCCCTGTCGCGAGCGGTCGCCGCAACATCGGCAACGTCGCCGTCGCCCAGGCGCGGATCGGGGGTGCCCCGAGCGTCGCTGCTGCAGCCCGGAGGTCGGGGTCGATGCTCCGGGCGACTGCGAGGGCGCCGCGAACGACGAACGGCACGGCGACCAGCGCGTGGCCGACGGGCACGAGCCACCATGAGGCGCGCCAGTCGACCGGCGGCGTGTCGAACGTGATCAGCATCCCGAATCCGATCGTCACCGCCGACGTGCCGAGCGGCAGCATCAGCCCGGTGTCGATCGCTCGGCCGCTCCGCCCCAGCACCGTGATCGCGACGACGGCGGCGGTGCCGATCGCCGTCGCGAACGCGGTCGCCCAGGCGGCGTTGGTCACCGAGGCGAGCAGGGCGTCCCCCGGATCGACGCCGAGCCGCAGGCCGGGTCGGATCTCGTTGCTGCCGAGGCCGCGCCACGCGTCGGTCGAGTAGGCGCCTCCGATCCGGAACGAGCGCTCGACGAGCGCGACCAGCGGCGCGGCGACCATCACGACCGCCAGCCCGAGCGCTGCGCCGACGGTCCACCATTGGCGACCGCTCGGCCGCGGGTGGCGGCTCGGCTCGCGCAGGTCGACGACGTGGGCGGTGCGCCGCTGCACGGCAGCCGCACCGGCTGCCATCGCGCCGAGAGCGAGCAACTGCAGCAGGGTCAGGACGGCAGCACCGCCGATGTCGCCGAGCTGCGTCGCCCGGCGCCAGACCTCGACCTCGATCGTGGTGCGCCCGGGAGTGCCCAGCACGCGGATGACGCCGAACGACGTGAACGTGAAGAGGAACACGATCGCAGCCGCCGCGGCGAGCGCAGGGCGGATCAGCGGCAGCGAGACGTGGCGGAAGGTCGCCCACCGGTTGGCGCCGAGCGTCGCTGCGGCGTGATCGAGGTCGTGTGGCAACCGCTCCCAGACCGAGCCGACCGTTCGCACGACGACCGCGAGGTTGAACACGACGTGGGCGCCGATGATCGCCCAGACACTCCGGTCGAGCGACGACGGCAGGAGTGCGACGAACGCGGCGCCGACGATGACGGTCGGCAGCACGAACACCGCCGTGAGCACGCTGAGGAGCACTCGTCGCCCCGGGAAGGAGAACCTCGACACCGCCCAGGCCGGCGCGAGGCCGGCGAGCAACGTCAGCATCGTGCTCGCCACCGCCTGCCAGAACGTGAACCAGACCACCTCCCACGTTCTCGAGTTGCCGAGCGTGTCGCTGATGGCATCGATCGACACGCCCCGTGCCGTGAGCGTGAGGAACGGCCACGCGTAGAAGACCGCGAGGAAGACGACGGGTGGTGCGGCGACCGCGGTGACGAACCACCGCGGCAGTCGGTTCAGCCGGCGACGATCTCGGTCCACCGGTCGATCCACTCGCTCCGGCGCTCGTCGATCAGCGCCGGGTCGACCGTCAACGGTTCGGCGGCGATCGTGGCGTGATCGACGAAGGCCTGGTCGAGCTCGACGTCCTGGTTCGCCGGGAAGACGAAGAGGTTGAGCGGCACCTCGCGCTGGAATCGCTCGCTGATCAGGAAGTCCATCAGGCGGCGCGCCTCGTCGGGTGCGTCGGTGCCCCGCAGCACGCCGGCGAACTCGACCTGCCGGAAGCACGTCGCCTCGACGACTGCGGTGGGTGCCTCGTCGGGGGGTTCGGCCGCGGCGAGCACCTCGAACGGCGGACTCGACCCGTAGCTCACCACGAGCGGGCGATCGCCGCCCGCCAGCGAGAACCGCTCGTAGTAGGCCTGCGTCCAGCCGTCGACGACGGCGACGCCGTTCGAGTCGAGCTCGCTCCAGAAGGCCTCCCAGTCCGACCCGAACTCGGCGACCGTCGCGAGCAGGAAGGCCAGGCCGGGGGAGGAGGTCGCCGGATTCTGGACCACCAGCCGGCCCGCGTACTCGGGATCGGCGAGCTGGTCGAGGTCGGTGGGCGGTTCGAGGCCGGCGGCGTCGAGCGCCGCGACGTCGTAGTTGACGCACACGTCGCCGAAGTCGACTGGCGTCGCCTCGCCACCGGGAACGAGATCCGTGAACTCGCTGGGAATCCGCTCGATGCCGTCGGGCACGTAGGGTTCGAACACGTCGGCCTCGAGGGCGCGCGACAGGAACGTGTTGTCGACGCCCCACATGACGTCGCCTTCCGGGTTGCCGGCGGTCAGCACCGCCTTGGAGAGCATGGTGCCGGTGTCGCCGGCGATCAGCACCTCGACCTCGATGCCGGTCTCGTCGGTGAACTCGTCGAGCGCGAGCTGGACCGGGTGCGGGTCGTCGGGATCGTCGGTCGGGAAGGACTCGTAGGCGACCAGCGTCACCGCCCTCGCGCGGTCGGAGCCGTCGTCGCCGCACGCGGCGAGAACGACGGTGGCTGCCAGTGCGGTGGCGATCGTGGTGCGGTTCACGGCTGCTCCTCGTCGGGCGTGGTGTCGGCGACGCCGGGGGCGCCGGCCGTGTCACCGGTGGCGGTTCGGTCGTCGAAGACGGTCAGGACGCCGCTGGAGACGGCGATCGTGATCGGTCGGTCCGTCGCGACGTTGCTGACGCCGCGCCCGACGACGGGTTCGAGATCGATGCCGTCCAGCGGCCAGGCCGCGCCGTGCACCACCACGCCCGTGCACGGGCCGTGGAGCGCGAGCAGCGAGAACTCGGTCCCGGTCGGGAGGTCGAGCTCGGCTCGACCGGGGCCGTGGAGGACGACCAGGTGCTGGTCGCCCCACCAACCCTCGATCTCGGGGATGTGGGTCAGCGACGCGGCGCCGAGCGCACCGATCGCCGCGACCGTGTGGTCGAGCCGGTCGCCGCCCCCCGCCAGCAGGATCAACCGGGCCGGGTCGAGGCTCGCCGCCATCGCAAGTGCGAGCTCGGTGTCGGTCTGGTCCTTGTTCGGGTCGTGCCGCTCGATCGTCGCGTGCCCTTCCGCCCAGGCGAGACCATCGGGTGTGACCGAGTCGAGGTCGCCGACCAGACCCGCCGGCCTCAGCCCGGCGGCGAGGGCGTGGTCGAGCCCGCCGTCCGCGGCGAGGACGATCCGTTCCCTGGGGAGATCGGCGACAGCGCTCGGTTCGAGCGGCTCGGCCCCGGTGACCACGATGACGGTTTCGTTCATGCTTCCTCCGCCGGCATTACCCGGATCAGGTGTGCGGGTCGGCGATGGCGATCACCCTCTCAGCCCGCCGATCCAGCGAGCTCCCCGGTCGATGTCATCGATGTTACCCGGTGGCGGCCGGTCCTCGGAGGCGGAGTCCGGGTTCTGCGGATCGTCGGCAAGGTCGTTGGCCACTTGCTGCTCGCCGACCGGCGAGGTCGAATTGAGGTGTGGACGATCAGGCGCCGAACACGCCGATCGAGATCGAACTGACGTCGGGACGCGACGGCGGGGTCGCAGGTCCATCGGCGCGTCCCGACATCGCCGCCACGCAGCGGCCAGCACCGTCCGGTGGCGGCGGCCCCGGCAGGGGCGCGCTCATCACCGCGACCGTGGTGACGGCGGTGGTCGCGGCGTCGCTCGGCTGGGTGATGGGTCGGGCCGGTGGCGACGAGGATGCGGGCATGACCACGGAATCCGCCCCGGCAACGACCTCGCCCGCTTCGACGCTGGTCCAGCCGGGCGAGCAACTCCCCAGGCCCGATCGCACGACCGTCGTGGCGCGCAGCCAGGCCGTCGTGCCGACGACCACGACACCGGTGGTGGTCACCCAGCAGATCGCAGTCGATGAACGCCTCGAGGGTCTGACCGTGCGCCTGGTCGGGTTCGGTTTCGACGGACAGCTCAACGAGCTCGATCTCGAGACCGGCATGCTCCGCAGCCGCCAGCTGGTCCGGCCCGTCGCAGGTTCGTCCGATGTGCTGGTCGGCGACGACTGGGTCATGGTCCGGCGATGGGATTCCGGGCGCGTCACCGTGTTCTTCGACGACGGCGAGGAACGCGGTGTCGACGTCGGCGACCCCTGGAAGCTGGCGTGGATCCCGGGCACCGACCGATTCTGGCGAAGTGTCGGCGACGGCCCGCACGGGCCCTCACGGTTCGAGGAGATCGACATCGACGGCGAGGCCACGGGCGCGGTGATCGAGACGACGGCCGGCTGGGCCGTGGGCGTGGACCCCGCCGGCGGCATCCTCGCCACGGCGGCCGGCAAGGTGTACTCCGTCGACGCAGCCGGTGCAGAGATGTTGGGGAGCGGCGAGCTCGTCGCGGTCAACGCTCGCCTCGCGCTGTTCCACGACTGCGACGAGACTCTCCAGTGTGGCCTGCGCCTCCTCGACCGAGACTCGGGCGAGCGCACGATCGTGCCCGACCACGGTTCGGCCGACGCGCACGACGTGACCACGTCGATCGGGTTCTGGGGCGGGGCCCACTCGAGCGGCATCTCGCCCGACGACCGGTGGGTGGCGGCTGTGTCGTTCGGTGCGTCCTCGGCTGCGTTCGAGTTGGTCGATCTCGTGACCGGCGAGCGGCGCGAGCTCGCGGTCGACACCTTCCCGCCGAGCGTCGTGTGGTCGCCCGGCGGCCGCTACCTGTTCTTCCCGAGCGGCGAGAACCCGCAGTGGCCCGGCGGCGCCCTGATGGCGTACGACATCGTCGCCGACGAGTCGTTCGCGGTCGCCGACGAGCTCCGGCCCTGGAACAGCGTCGGGATCCGGCCAGGAGACGGTGCATCCACGGTGGTTCCCGAGGACGCCGAGCCCGCCGACGCCCAGAGCTGACCGGCCGATCGGTGGGCGGGCGGAGTCAGCGGCTCACGCGCCGTCGGGCCGCTCCTCGACGGCGCCGGTCTGGCGGAGGAACGTCAGGCTGTCCCAGACGTCGATCCGGTGTGCGATCAACCCGTCGCGGACGGTCAGGAGCATCACACCCGGGATGTCGATCGGATGGCCGTCGAAGGTCGCGGTGAGGCGATACCGGGCGGCGACGCGATCGCCCTCGGCCACCGTGTCGATCACCTCGTAGCGCAGATCGACGAACTGCGCGAGGAAGGCCGGTAGCCGGGCCAGGTAGTCGCCACGGCCTCGAGAGCCGGTGCCGATCGCACTGAGGTGCTCGCTCACGAAGTCGTCGGTGACGAGCGCGGCGACCGCGCCGGCGTCGCCGCCGGAGAGCGCTGCGAGGTAGCTGCGAGCCCTGGCGACGGTGTCCACCCAGGCGACGGTAGCGAAGTCCTGTTCATCCACGCACCGATGTGCCTGAATGGAACTGGTGAACGAAGGTCGGATCGAGGTGGAGCTGACCTCGATCGAGCCCGAGCGGTTCCGGGGCGACGGCGAACCCGTCGGATCGGCAGCCGATCCGACCGGCGCGCCGGGCCTCGTCCCGTCCGGGCGCGAGCGATGGCGGCTGATGTCGGCGGTGGTCCTCGTCGGCGTCGTCGCGTTGCTGCTCGGCTGGGTGGTGGGGCGCGCCAGCCGGAGCGACGGCGAGAGCGTCGGCGGGCAGCCCGGGGCCACCGCGCCCGATGACAGCGCCGCCGCGGCGGCGACGTCGACCACGCTCGCGGGCGAGCGTCTCCCGGCCCCGCCGTCGACGGCTCGACGGCAGACCGAGGACCGGCCCGTTCCGACGACCACCACGATCCCGCCGCCCGAGTCGAACCCGGTGACCGTCGATCCGCGCCTGGCGGGCCTCCCGATCCGCCTGGTCGGGGTGACGACGGGCTCGAGGCTGGTCGACGTCGACCTGCGAACCCAGACGATGGTGACGCACGCGCCCGGCAACCTTCCCCGGACCGGGATGTTCGAGAACCGCCTGGCGGTCGGCGACGACTGGATCGCGCTCGCCCAGCCCGATCGCGGCGAGATGTACGTGATCCGCGACAACGGTGCACGCTCGGTCGTCGACATCGGGGACGGGTGGGAGTTGCACTGGGTGGACGGCACCGACACGTTCTGGTGGATGGTGTTCGAGGAGCCCGCCGGGCCCGAGCGGTTCGTCGAGTACACGATCGACGGTGCACCGACGGGATCGGTGTTCGAGATGAACGGACTCTGGCCGGATGGAGCCGATCCGCTCGGCGGCCTCGTCGTCGGTCGGGCCGGCAAGGCCTACGTCGTGTCGGGCGGGGATGTCACCTTCCTCGCGTCGGGTGACCTCGTGGCGCTGTCGGCGTCGACCGGTGTCTTCTACGACTGCGACGAGCAGATGGAGTGCGGTCTCACCGTGCTCGATCGCGCCACCGGCGCGATCGGCGGCGTGCCGTCGAGCGACGACGTGGACCTCGGCGAGCTCCACGGATTCGGGTGGGGAGGCCCGTCGGCGAGCCTCTCGCCCGACGGCCGCTACCTCGCCGCCCTCCTGTTCGGGCAGCAGGCCGACGGACTGGTCCTGGTCGACCTGTCGACCGGTGACGTGCGACGCTTGATCGAGGAACCGATGGGGTGGGCGATCGCCTGGAGTCACGATTCCCGTCTCGCGTTCTTCATCGACGGCGACGGTCGGCCGGTGGCCCACGACGTCGCCACCGACGACACGTTCCCCGTTGCCGACGGTCTGAGCTCGTGGATCGAGCTGGCCGTTCGGCCGATCGGCGACGCCTGAGCGGTCACCGTGGTTCGTCGTGCGATCGGCAGCGCAGCCGGCGTGGTCGACCGGTGTGATGTGATGGTGCGATGCAGGACGGGTCGGGCCACATCGAGGTCGAGCTGACCTCGCACGAACCGGCCCGAGCTGATGCCGAACCGCCGCCCCACGAGCCCGACGGCGATGGTGGCGGCGATGGTGGCTCGGACGGCGGGCAGGCTCGGCGCATCAACCCGCTCGCCGACGAGCGATTCCGGATCGTCCTCGCCGCTGCCGCGACGGGTGTGGTCGCGCTGCTGCTCGGCTGGATGCTCGGACGAGCGGGCGACACGGCCGACGGCGAGATCGCCGGCGACGGTGCCGCGGCGGAGGCCGACGGGTCGACCGCCACGACCGCGCGGGCGACGACCACGACCGTGCTGCCGAGCGAGGTGCTGCCGGCGGTCGACGACGATGCTGCGGTGGACGTCGCTCTCTCACCCGAGGACGCCCTCCTCGAGGTCGCGCCACCCGTGACCGAGCCCGAGGACGGTCCCGCCGTGGAAGCGGCATCGATCGCCCTCGACGAGCGGATCGCCGGCCTGCCGGTCCGGCTGGTCGGTTTCGAATCCGGCGGGCGGATGGCCGAGCTCGATCTTGCGACCGGCACCCGTACGCGCACCGACCTCGAGATCGGGTTCACCGACGGTCCCGGCGCCATCGTCGGCGACGACTGGGCCCTCGTGCCACGCTTGACCGGTCAGTCGTTGAGCCTCCTGTCGGCCGACGGCGTCGAGCCCAGCGCGCTGGGGCAGCCGTGGAACCTGTTCTGGGTGCCGGGGACCGATCTGTTCTGGCGGGCGAGCGACGAGGCGGCGTCACCCGCCCCGACGACGTACGAGCAGGTCACGCTCGACGGCCAGCCGACCGGCCTCACCCTCGACGTCCCG
Organism: Ilumatobacter sp.; assembly: GCF_030065885.1. Classification (GTDB taxonomy): domain Bacteria; phylum Actinomycetota; class Acidimicrobiia; order Acidimicrobiales; family Ilumatobacteraceae; genus Ilumatobacter. Next base: position 29,296 of record NZ_JASJCS010000007.1, read on the forward strand.
GGCTTCGTCAGCGCCGCCGACCCTCTCGGCGGTCTCGTCGTCCAGGAGGCAGGCGGCGTGTACTCGATCGACGCTTCGGGTGCAGCGCTGCTGGGTCGCGGCGACCTCGTCGGCCTCAGCGCGAACCGTGTGGTCTTCCGGCAGTGCGACGAGACGTTGACGTGCGGCCTGGTGCAGCTCGATCGCACGTCGGGGACGACGAGACGTGTGCCGGATCACGAGACCGCGGAGATCGAGGCGGTCAACGCGGTCGTCTTCTTCCCGCGTGCTCCGAGCCAGGCGTCGCTGTCGCCGGACGGGCGGTGGTGCTCGATCACCTCGTTCGACGAGACCGGCCCGATGCTGCACGCGATCGACCTCGAGACCGGTGAGTGGCACTCGGTCGCAGCCGACTACTGGGGCCCGTCGAACGTCGTCTGGACGCCGGACAGCCGGTTCGCGCTCTTCCTCGACGGGCGCGGCCAGCCGAACGCCTTCGACCCGGTGAACGACGAGCGCTTCCAGATCGCCGAGGACATGACGTCGTGGAACAGCCTCGCCACGCGGCCCTCGGCGCCGGTCGACGTGGCCGTCGAGGGCTGATCGCGCGGTCTGCTGACGAGCTCGCGCACGTGATCCGGTACCCCGGGGGTGGCGCCCCCGGTGGGATCTGGCGATGTGATGTGATGGTGCGATGCAGGACGGGTCGGGTCGGATCGAGGTCGAGCTGACCTCGCACGAGCCCAGCGGGGTGCTGCCGCCCGAGCCCCGTGACCTGCCCGGCTCGCCGACCGGCTCGTCTGCGGTCGGTGGCGCCGAGCGGGCGACGACGACCGGCGCGCCCCGCACGCCCGGCCCGCTCGGCTCCGAGCGGGCCCGGATCGTGCTCGCTGCGTTCGCCGCCGGCATCGTGGCGCTGCTGCTGGGGTGGATGCTCGGGCGGGCGGGTGGCGACGCCGGGGTGGACGACGCCGCCGATGACCGCAGCGATGAGACATCGGCCGACACCGTCGAGGCAGATACCACGACGACGCTGTTCGCCGGTGACGTGCTGCCCGAGGTGGACGATGCGATCTCGCCCGATGCGGCGTTCCCCGACGTCGCGCCCCCGCCCACGGCCTCGGCGACGCCGTCTGCTGCCGCGGCCGATCGCGAGGTCCAGATGGTCGCCGTCGACGCGCGCCTCGCCGGCCTGCCGCTCCGCCTGGTCGGGTTCGACCCCGGTGACCGGCTGGTCGAGCTCGACCTGGCGACCGGCGAGCTGGCGCGGACCCGGATCGACCGGACCTTCGCCGACACCGCCAACGTCACCGTCGGCGAGGACTGGGTCGCTGTCCCGGGCTACGACGGCACGAACGTGAACGTCGTCGACGCGAACGGCGAGGTCTCGTCGAGCCGTCTCGGCGAGCCCTGGAACCTGCTCTGGCAACCTGGGACCGATCGCTTCTGGCGCGGGACGAACGAGGGCTTTCGCGGCCCGACGCGGTACGAGGAGGTGACGCTCGACGGCGAGGAGACCGGGGCGGCCATCGACGTGCCGAGCTTCGTGTGGATGGTCGACCCCCGGGGCGGCCTCGTGGTCCACGAGGCCGGCAAGGCCTACTCCGTCGACGAGGTGGAGGTCGAGTACCTCGGCGCCGGCGAGGTCGTCGGGATCAGCAGCTCGCAGGTCGTACTCCGCGAGTGCGACGAGCAGATGATCTGCGGGCTCACCGTGCTCGATCGGGCGAGCGGCGAGTGGCGGGACGTACCGGACCACGACTCGGCCGACCTCGACTCGGTCACCGGGTGGGGGCTCTTCCCGGCCTCTCAGCAGCTGACCCTGTCGCCCGACGGTCGATGGTGCTCGGTCACCACGTTCGCCACGAGCACACCCCGGCTCGAACTGGTCGACCTCGTGACCGGCGAGTGGCACGAGCTGACGCGGACGGACTTCCCGACGGGCGTGTCGTGGTCGCCCGACAGCCGCTTCGCCTTCTATCGCAGCAGCGGTGCGTTGCCCACGGCGTTCGACGTCACGACGGGCGAGTCGTTCCCGGTCATGGACGACATCAGGTCGTGGACGAGCGTGTCGGTGCGCCCCGAGGCGGCTTCGTCAGGATGAGCCATTGCGGCCGAGGAGGCCGTCGAGGGCCACCTCGGCCTTGGTCAGGTCGTCACGCCGCTCGGCCTGCAGCCGTGTGAGGTACGACACCGAGACGACGTTGCGTTCGATCGCACCGCCGTCGGTGTCCTCGGGCAGGTCGAGCCGGTCGCCCCACGCCACGTCGACGTCGAAATGGTCGGGATCGTGGTCGGTGGGGACCAACTGCGCCCTGGCCATCGCTCGCGGTGGCGAGACGCCCACACGGGTGAGACGCCACCCCTCGATCTCGTCGAGCTCGACGTTGGGCACGTTGATGTTGGCGATGACGACCTCGTCGGGCGGGCCGTCGATCAGCCCGCGCACGAAGGTCTGCGCGACGTCGGCGGCGACGTGGAACTTCTGGTTCTTGATCGCCTCCTCGTAGCCCTGTCCCTCGACGCCCCACCCGGTGACCGCCTGGCTGACGGCGACGCCGGACCAACCGCCGTTGCGGCCCGAGAGGCAGGCGCCCACCGTGCCCGAGTGGTACACCGAGCGGCCGACGTTGGCACCCGGATTGATGCCCGAGACGACGAGGTCGACGTCGTCACCGAACGCACCGAGCCGCGCGTACATGACGCACAGCGCGGGCGGGCCGTTGACGGCCCAGGCCTCGGTGATGCCGTCGAGGCGACGTCGCGTGACATGGGGCGTGAACTCCCAGATCGCGCCGATCGCCGCACCTGCACCCGAGAACTCGCGGTCGGGGGCCACGACGACCACCTCGCCCAGCTCGGTCATCGCCTGGGCGAGTGCGAGCAGGCCGGGGGCGTCGACGCCGTCGTCATTGGTCACGAGGATGCGCACGAGCCCTGGATACCAGCCTCCGATGAGCATCACGCGACTCGGCGGCCAACATCTGGTGATCGACGGTGAGGCACCGGCCGTCGCGGACCACGTGGCGACCCGATGCGACGACGTCTCGAATGGCGCGGCCGTCGCTCGCCCAGACCAGCGCGGTGATCGGATCGACGGCGTGCGGCGTCCACTCGGGCCGCGTGGTGTCGACGACGACGATGTCGGCGCGCTTGCCGACCTCGAGCGACCCGATCTCGTCGGCCTTGCCGATCGCTCTGGCGCCGTCGATCGTCGCCAGCGCGAGTGCGGCCCGGGCCGTGAACCGCGTCGGGTCACCGGTGGTGTCCTTGGTCAGCCCGGCGAACAGGCGCGCGGCGAGCAGCACGTCGATGGCGTCACCGGCGTTCTCGCTGTCGCACCCGAGCGCCACGCGGCCGCCGTGGTGGAGCATCCGGGGGTGGTGGAAGCTGCGCGTCACGCCCTGGCCCAGCCGCAGGTACGCCCACGGGCAGGAGGCCACGGCCACGTCCAGATCGAGGAGGAGGTCGAGCTCGGCGTCGTCGATGTGCACGGCGTGGGCGAGCAGCACGTGGTCGCCCAGCACGCCGAGCCGGGCGAGGTGGACGACCGGACGCTCGCCGGTGCGCGCCAGGTAGGCCCTGGCGTCGGCCGGGCCGGGCGAGAGGTGGAACGTCAGGCGGTTGCTCGTCGCCCTGGCGAGCTCGCTCGCGGCGACGGCGAGGCCGTCGCTCATCAGGTCGTGTCCGACGAGCGTCACGAACGCATCGACCCGTGGGTGGTCGCGCGCCATCGAGACCGTGGCCGCCTGCCGCTCGATCACCTCGTCGAGGTGTGCGACGTGCGGCCCGTCGCCGAGGTCCCATCCCCAGGCGCCGAGCGTGCCACCGACACCGACGGCGTCGTACGCGGCGAGGACCCGCTCGGGATGCGCGACGGTGCCTGCCTCGACGGTGTACGTGATGCCGTTGGTGACGGCCTCGACGAGCGACAGCGTGGCCGACAGCTCGTCGTCGTCGCCGGTGTGTGCGGCGTGCACCGGCAGTGCCCAGTCGGTGAGCGCCGCCCCTGGGGGCAGATCGTCGGGGATGGTCGAACGGATCAACCGGTCGCCGGTGAGGTGTTGATGGGCGTTGACGAGCCCCGGGATCACGACGGTGCCGGGGCCACCGATCGTGCGATCCGCGTCGAGCCATGCCGCGGCATCCGCCTGGGTGGTGACGGCGACGATCCACTCGCCGCGAACGGCGATGGCTCCGTCGGTGATCTGCGACCGGCTCCCGTCCATGGTGACGACGACGTCACCGTGGACCAGCAGGTCGACTCGATCGCGCACTCCAGTACGGTACGTCGCGCCGTGAGCCGCTTGATCGATGCCCCTGCGCTGCGTGACCACTGGTACGTGGTGGCCGAGTCGACGGACCTCGCCGATGCGCCGCTCGCGATCACGCTGCTCGGGTCCCGATTCGTGCTCTGGCGCGGACCGGCAGGTGCGGTCGTCGCCACGGCCGACCGCTGCCCGCACCGGGAGGCACCGCTGTCGGACGGCAGGGTGCACGACGGATGCCTGACCTGTCCCTACCACGGCTGGACGTTCGGGTCGGCCGGCGAGTGCGTGCGAGTGCCCTCGACGGCCGAGGGCGTGCCGATCCCACCGGCAGCTCATCTCGAGGCCCTCCCGACGCTCGAGCGGTACGGGCTGGTGTGGCTCTGCCCGGGCACCCCGACGGGAGAGCCGTGCGTCATCGGAGAGGAGGACGACCCCGCCTTCCGGCGGATCAACGCCGGCCTCCAGGTCTGGCAGACCGACGTCACCCGGATGGTGGACAACTTCCTCGACGTCACGCACTTCCCGTTCGTCCACGTCGGGACGTTCGGAACCGAGCAGCCGATGGCTGCGCCCGCCGTCGACATCGAGCAACTCGACGCCGACTTCACCGGGTACCGCTACGAGGTCGACGTCAGCGATGCCGCCGGCCGGCCGGTGCATCGCGCGATGAGCACCGGGTTCAGCATGCCGTTCACCGTGCGGAGCACGATCCGCCACGTCACCGGTGCGGAGGCGGGCCTCGATCACGTCCTCGTGCTCTGTTCGACACCCGTCGACACCGGGCGATCGCTGTTCACGTTCGTCGTCTGGCGCAACGACGATCACGCGACCGCTCCGGAGGAGGCGATCGCCTTCGACCGGGCCATCGGCGAGGAGGACCGCCGCATGCTCGAGCGCCTCGACGGCGAGCTCCCGCTCGACGCTCGACGGACGGTCAGTGTGCAGGCCGACCGCGCGTCGCTGGAATGGCGGCGCCGGCTGCGGGCCCTCGTGTCGGGTCCGGGCGCTGGCTGAACCACACCACGAGCGACATCCCGACGATCACGAGCGCCATGCCCGGCACCTGGACCCGGGTGATCTCCTCGCCCACGATCACCCACGCCCAGAACACCGACATCGCCGGCTGGCTGACCACGACCGTCGAGATCGTGCCGAGTGGGACGCTGCGGTGCGCGAAGAACTGCAGACCGTGCGCGAGACCGCCGGTGAGCACCGACAGCAGGCCGACGGCGATCCAGGCCCTGCCCGATAGCGGCCACAGCTGGTCACCGGCGACGACCAACGCGACCGGGGTGGCAGAGACCAGCGCGACGGGCATCAGGATCGCCATGAAGTCGAAGGTCGTCACGCCTCGTGAGCGGGCTCGCTTCGCCGTCAGCAGGTACGAGACCGAGAACAGCAGCACGAGGATCATCAGCAGGTCACCGCCCAGGGTGGCCACACCCTGGTCGGGGCCGAAGAACAGCACGATCACGATGCCGACGACCGACAGCGCTCCCCAGCGCAGCGCAGTCCACTGCGGGCGCTCGTGGAAGAACACGAACCCGGCCGGGATCGTCAGCAACGGCGCCAGGCTGGCGATGAACTCCGCGTGTGCCACGCTCGTCCTCGTCACCGCGGTGAACAGGGTCGAGATCAGCAGGCCGAACACGAGGGCGGCGGGCATCGACTGCCGCCAGGCGTCGCGGGACGGCAGCGGCCGGCGTTGCGTGACGCGCAGCGTGATGAGACCGACCCACCACAGCAGCGAGGAACCGACCAGTCGCCACCACGCGATCACCGAGCCGTCGGTGCCGGGCCACTTGATCAGCCCGAAGCTGATCGCGAAGCACATCACCGACCCGACGACGGCGAAGAGCCCGAGTGTGCGGGCCGAGCGGCTGACGGGGTCGGTCACGGCGACGACCAGTGGGCCGCTCAGTGGTGCGCGTCGCCGTGCGCTGCGGCGTGCACGCCGATGCGATCCGCGGAGTCGACGTCGTCGTCGTGGTGGAGGTCGGGTTCGATGTGGATCACCTGCGCCGTCGGCACGACTTTCCGGACGTTCGCCTCGGTCACGTCGATCGCGTCGGTCAGCTCGTCGGACGTGAGGTTCGAGTCGTACGCGATCTCGGCGGCGACGTCGCGGGTCGCCTTCTTGCTGCCGTCGGTCACCTGCCAAGGTTGGCACATGAGCGCATCCGGACAGCCGCTCGACGGGCGGATCGCCCTGGTCACGGGCGGCGGACGGGGGATCGGGCGAGCGATCTCCGAGCAGCTCGCTGCGGCGGGGGCGGCAGTGGCCGTGAACTACCGGCGTGATGCCGAGGCTGCGGCGGAGACCGTGGCGGCCGTCGAGTCGGGTGGCGGCGTCGCCCGGGCGTACGCAGCGTCGGTCGATGACGCAGATGCGATGGCCGTCATGGTCGAGGCGATCGCCGCCGATCTCGGACCGGTCGATCTGCTCGTCTGCAACGCCGGGATCGCCTCACGGGGTCACGCCGTCGCCGACACCGACCCTGCAGAGCTGCAGCGCGTGGTGGACACGCATGCGATCGGTGCCCATCACGCCGCCCGGTTGGTCCTCCCCGGCATACGTCGGGCCGAGCGTGGCGACATCATCATGATCTCGTCGGTCGCGACGACCGGGCTCTCCGCCAACGGCGCGCCGTACAGCATGGGCAAGGCGGCGATGGAGGCGTTGGCCTACACGCTGGCGAAGGAGGAGATGCCCAACGGCATCCACGTCAACATCGTGGCGCCGGGTCTCGTCGAGACCGACATGGGGGTTCGGCTGGCCCGGGCGATCACCGGACGGCGGGAGATGGACGACCTGCGCTCGCTCGACGCCGACTACCCGTACGGGCGGGTGTGCCAGCCCGACGACGTCGCCGAGGTCGTCGTGTCGCTCTGCACGATGGGCTACGTCAACGGCCAGCGCATCGCCGTCGACGGCGGCCACGGCCCATCCCGCCGCTGAGCGAGACGTCAGCGATCGTCGCAGGCACCCGCCCCGGACTCGACCAGGCCGACGAACTGGCCCGTGCCACCGTTCTGCTCGAGGCGGACGGTGACGACGAAGCAGCCGGGGCCGGGCACTGCGATCGCGTAGCTCCCGTCGGCGTTCGGTTCCGCTGGGGTCGTCGGGCCGATGCCGGCCAACCGGACGTTCGGCTCGAGCATGCGCACGGTCGACGGTGACCGCGTTCGACGCGGTGCCGTCGAGTTCGAACCCGTCGCGACTGAGGAGCAATGGCACACTCGGTCGGAAGTCGTTGTCGAAGTTCGCCTCGCCGTCAGCGCTGTACCCGCAGGCCACCGTCGACTGGCTGAACCAGACGAGGTCCATCGCCACCTGACGATCGGCGTCGCGCAGCGCAGGTGTCGGGATGTCGCCGCAGCCGATCGCCCCGTCAGCGGACGCAGTGCCAGCGTCGGTGCTGACCGGCGATCCCGATGTCGGCGGGGAGCTCGTGCTGGCGCTGTCAGGAGACGGCGTCGACACGTCGTCGTCGCCGCAGCTCGCAGCGAGCAGGAGCGTCGCAACAAGTGTCGTGGACCGGAACGTGCGACAACCCGACCAAGTCGACATCGGGCGACCACGCTACGACGGTTCGGTGACTCGGCGCCTCTCAGCGCCGGTCGGGACTCGGTTGCCGGGCTGCGTCGAGGTCTCGACTCGCTTCGAGGGCTCGACTCGCGTCGAGGGCGTCGAATGCTCGCGGCCAGAGGTGAGCGCCGAGCGCGTCGTCCGTCGTGAACCGGGCGAAGGTGTTGCGGCGGATGAGCCGGGCGGTCTCGCGCATCGCCGACCGGTGGGGATCGCTTGCCACGAACGCGGCCGCAGCCTCGGCGTCGGTCCAGGCGGTCATCGTGCACCAGCGCCGCGGCGAGCGAGATCGCAGCTCGACGCCGAGGTTGCCGGGGGAGCGTCGGGCCTGCTCGGCGATGGTCGTCGACAGCGACAGGAAGGTCGCGAGCCGCCGCAACGAGCGCAGCTCGGCCTGGGTGACGACGACCAGGGTGCGGTTCGGTTCCATCGGGCTGGTTTCCATCGGGTTCGGACTCCTCGTGCGATCGATGACGGCGTCGGCCGCAACGTCTTGACATTGTAAAGTCTCGATCTTGACGATGTCACGTCGAGCCGGGAGCTTCCTGAAACGCTCGGGGGTCGATCGGGCAACATGGGGTATGAGCGCGACGGATGCCGAGGTGATCGAGCGCTCGGCGACCACGCCGGGCGACTTCGCGCTGATCTTCGACCGACACGTCGGCGACATCCGCCGGTTCGTGCTCCGGCGTCTCGGGCCGGACCGGTGCGACGACGTCGTGTCCGAGGTGTTCCGCATCGCGTTCGAGCAACGTGAGACCTTCGACCCGACGGTGGCGTCCGCTCGGCCGTGGCTGTACGGCATCGCCGCCAACCTGGTGCGCCGCGAGCACCGGACGCACGTCCGCCACCTCGCAGCGTTGCGCCGCGAGCACGGTCGCCGCCGCACGTCGTCCGACCCGTGGACCGAGGCCGCGTCCCGCGTCGACGCATCGAACGCGGCGGGCGCGCTCTGCGATGCGCTGCTCGAGCTCCCCGACGCCGAGCGGGAGACGCTCCTCCTCGTCGCATGGGAGCAGCTCACGCCCACCGAGATCGCGTCGGCGACGGATGTTCCTGCGGCAACGGTCCGCACCCGCCTGCGACGTGCCCGTCAGCACGTCCGCGACCGCCTCGATCGAGGTGGCGACACCGAGGAGGCGAGCTTCCATGCCAACTGAACAGCTCGACGACCGGGAACTCGACGAGATGCTGCGCGATCTGCTGCCGCCGCTGTCGCCGCAGTCGACGGCGTGGGAGCAGGAGCGTCGGGCAGAGCTGCTGACGTTCATCGAATCCGGCGACGTACGGGCCAGGACGTCGGCACCCGCCGGGCCGGAGCCCGTCGAGGTGCGGGCGGACCGGCGCAGCGCTCGGCCGCAACCGCTGTCACCGCGACCGTGGGTGCTCGCTGCCGCGGCGACCCTGATCCTGGTGCTCGGAGGTGCGCTGATCCTGCTCCCTCGACTGCGATCGACCGAAGATCCCGTGGCCGGACCGACGGCGACGCTGATCGAGCCGGGTGGGGAACTCGGTGCCGCGTGGCCGGACGCGTTTCCCGTGCTGCCGGACCCGGTCGGCGACGACGCCGTCGGCTCGTACTCGCAGGTCGCCGTGTCGACGCCGATCACGTCGGCGATCGTCGGCCGGGTCGGCGACGACACCGTCTCGGACATCGTTCGCTTGCAGGTCGTCGGGGAGTTCGACGACATCGAGCGCCAGGTGAGTTCAGCGGGTTCCGTGACCGTCGCGGGCGCCGTCTACGAGCTGATCGACGAAGTGGGCTCGCCATCGGTCACCACGGCGCTTCGCCGGGGCGACCTCGATGTCCTCATCACCGCCGTCGACCCGGTCGGGTTCATCGAGGCGGGCGGAGGTGACGCCATCGAGGCAGCCAGGATCGGCGACGAGTCGACGATCGAGTTCGACATCGGAGCGCTGCCCGCCGGTTACGAGGTGGTCATCGCGCCCACGCCGCTCCAACCCGGCGAGGTCGCGGCAATGCTGACCGTGCCACCTGCGGGCAACGGCACGCTCGTGATCGTCGAAGCGTCGAACCTGCTCGTCTCGTCCCAGGACTTCGACGACTGGCAACGGGTCGACGTCAACGGAGCGGTCGGCTGGGGACGGGCGGGCACGGGCAACCCGGTCACCTGGCCCGTCTCGGACACGACGTGGGCGACGGTGTTCGGGTCGGAGAGCGTCGACGCCGCCGTCGATCTCGCTCGCTCGCTGTCGTTCGTCGACGAGGCGACGTGGCGCGACCGGTACGGCGTCGACGCTCCCATCTTCGACGTCGACTCGTTGCCGGACGGCGATCTCGAGCCCGACATGCCCGACATGGAGGACGCGCTGCCCGCCGAGGCCGACACGGTTGCGGTCTCGGCCGAGCCCGAGCGGGTGTCGTACATCGAGCTGCTCCAGTGGATCGGCCGATACACGATTCCTCTCGATCTCGAGCGGACCGTGCTCGGCTCGATCGGTTCGTCGCAGATCGTGCTCGAGGCGAACGTGGACGGCATCTGTGTCGAGATCGTCGGCTCCGGTTCGGGTTGCCAAGAGGTCGAACGCGGCACACCGGACGGGGTCTTCTCGAGCTATCCCGACGTCGACGCCAGCGTGGTGAGCGGCGTGCGACGGATCTACTGGCTGGCGCCACCCGACGTCGAGCTCGACCTCATGTACCTCGGTGAGCCACTGTGCGACCTCGGACGGATGCCGATCACGCCGGGTGACGACGCAGCGGTGTGGGCCTGCGAAGAGACGATCCGACCTCGGACCGACATCGTCCTCGTCGCCTCGCGGGGTGACGAATCGTTCGCCGCCCGCGTCGAGGACGACACCCTGAGGTTGTGGACGACCAGTGCCGAGTTCGAGGCCGAGGTGCTCGCCGATCGAGGCGTGCCGCCGACGGCAACGCCCACCGATTGATCGGCCTGATCACGCGCGGTCGACCGTCGCGCCGAAGCTGTCGTACTCGATGCCCAGTCGCTCGGCGTGGCCCCGACCCATGGCGAGCTGGGCCGGTGAGATGCCGCCCGGCTCCCAGGGGCCGACCGATCCGGCATCGACCGCAGCGGCGGCCTTCCTCGTCAGGTTGAAACGCGCTCGGAGCTCATCGACGCGCTGGTCGGCGAGCTCGAACCAGTCGACGGCCATGAAGTCGACGTCGGGCTCGCCGTGCAGTCCGTGGCTCAGCGCGCCTCGCCGCATGGCGTCGCCGATGCGCGTCGTCATGCCGGCCTGGCTGAGCTGGCCGGGGAACGCCTCGAACAGCCCGGCGCCCTCGGCGAGGTAGCCGGTCTCGAACAGGCTGATCACCATGGCGAGCAGCGAGAACCCGCGCGGGTCGTCGTTCGCCCGGGCGATGAACGCGAACACCTCGAGCTCGGCTTCGACCTTCGTGCCGTAGTCGGCGAGGACGTGGACCCAATCGTGCTGGGCGAGCAGCGGCGGGGCGGAGCCGGGCGTGCCCGGGAACGCGAACCCGCGGGCCTGGTAGAAGTCGTGCACGCCGCGGCCGAGCGTGCCCGGCGCGAGGTCGGCGAGGGCGCCCCAGCGCGCCGCCAGCTCGTGGTCGTGCTCGTCGGCGTCCCAGCCCGCGGCCTGGGAGTGCAGCGCGGCGGACCGGTCGTCGGTCCAGTCGGCCGTGTAGCCGTTGCGCTCGAAGTCGACGGCGGCCAGCGCACGGTCCGACTGGGCGAACTGCGCCACCGTGTCGAGCAAGCGGTCGTCGATCCCCAGCTCGCGGCTGTACGCGGCCACCTGCTCGGCGACCGCGGGCGGTATCGGGCGCAGCACGAGCGCGGTGAGCACCATCATGTGCACCATGCGCATCCGGAACATCTCGGCGCGGTTCGCCAGGTTGCGTGCGTTCTGGTGGGAGTCGACGAACGGGAGGTTCGACGTGTCGACCCGATGGCCGGTCATCGACTCGAACGTCGCCTCGATCAGCAGCCGCTGGAAGTCGGTGTTCCCGTCCGCGGTGCGCGTCGCGCTGAGCACTCCGGCGGCGTTCGTCGCGGTCTCGTCGTAGCTCGGCGGCTGCAGGTTGACCGTCTCGTCGGTCGGGAACGGAACGGGCATCGGGGACCTCCGTGTCTGGCTCCGGCGATTCTGGATGCGAGTCGTGCCCGCCGTCCAGCTCTGCCCGAACCGGCTGTGGCGTCGGCCGGGCGCTGCGTCGCCTCGCTCAACCGAGCGCGACGAGCGCGGCGTTGACGATCTGCTCCGGCAGCAGGTCGAAGAGGTCGTACAGCTCGTCGAGCGCACCGGACTGCCCGAACTCGTCGACGCCGACGGGCACGACGCGCTGTCCGAACACCGAACCGAGCCAGGCGAGCGCGTGGCTGGCAGCGTCGTGGACGGTCACGATCGGCGCGTGCCGTTCCGTGGGGTGGATCAGGTGCGCGAGGTGGTGATCGTGAGATGCGGGCCTGGCCCGGTTCGACGCATCGCGGGTGGCCGCTCGCCAACCGCGGAACAGGCGGTCGGGGCTGGTCAGGTCGAGCACCGTGACGGCGACGCCCTCGCTGGCGAGGAGGTCGGCGGCGGCGAGCACCTCGGGCGTCACGGCGCCGCACGTCGCCAGCACGACCAGGTCGTCGGTCGCCGCGCCGTCACGCAGCCGGTAGCCGCCGGCGAGCACGTGCTCCCGCAGCGTCTCGCGGCCGACGCGGTCGGCCGCATCGGCGAAGGGTGTCTGATCGACGACCCGGGTCGACAGCCGGAGGTACAGCGACGTCCCGTCGGGACGCGTGAGGTCGACGAGGCCGTCGCACAGCAACCAGTCGACGGCCTGGCCGAACGTCGGCTCGCAATACGTCAGCCCGGGGAGCTCGAGCCCGATCGACGGTGTGATCGTCGACTGGTGCGCGCCGCCTTCGGGCGCCAGCGTGATGCCCGCCGGCGTCCCGGCGACCACGAAGCGGCTACCGCTGTAGAGCGCATAGATCAGCGCATCGAGTCCTCGGCAGACGAACGGGTCGTAGACGGTGCCGACCGGGAGCAGCTGCTCGCCGTGGTGGTCATGGCTGACGCCCATCGCGCCGAGCAGCAGGAAGAGGTTCATCTCGCTGATGCCGAGCTCGATGTGGCGTCCCGACGGCCCTTGGAGCCACTTCAGCACTCGCGTCTCGGCCAGCGGATCGTCGATCTCCTCGGGCGAGAACACGCCGACCTTGTTGATCCACGCCCCGAGATTGGTCGAGATCGAGACGTCGGGCGACGTGGTGACGATGCGCTCGCCATCGGGCGCCTCCGCGAGGGCGGCGAGCACCCGACCGAACGTCTCCTGGGTCGACACCGGCCTGCCGACCGGCGGACCGGTGGCTGCCGGCAGATCGGCCAGTGGCGGCGACGACGCCTCGGGGTTGTTGATCTCACCGCCGACGGACGCACACACGCTGCCCGCGGGCGAGTCGGCGTCGAATCGGTCCCACTCGGTCGCCTCGGTCAGGCCGGCAGCGGTTCGAAGGTCGTCGATCTGGGAGGAGCTGAGCAGCGCCGCGTGGTTCATCGGGTCCCCGGCGATCGGCAGCCCCCAGCCCTTCACCGTGTAGGCGAACACGATGCTCGGACGATCGGTCACCTCGTCGCAAGCTCGGTAGCAGTCGAGCAGGAGGCCCAGGTCGTGCCCGCCGAGGTTGGTGACCAGCGCGGCCAACTCGTCGTCGTCCAGCCGGTCGCACAGGTCGACCAACTCGGACGGCGCGTCCTTGGTGAAGTGCGCTCTGAGGTCGGCTCCGGAGAGCGCGAACAGCGCCTGGTACCGCTCGTTGGACATGCCGTCGATGTGCTCGCGGAGGGCGTCGCCGCCGGACCGCTCGAAGGCGTCGGTCAGCCGCCGGCCGTACTTCGCCTCGACGACGTGCCAGCCGGCCGCTGCGAACTGGTCGATCAACATCCGGATCTTCATGCCCGGGATCACGCGGTCGAGGCTCTGCCGGTTGACGTCGACGACCAGCATCACGTTGCCGAGGCCCGGCATCGTCGGGTCGGCGATCGCCTCCCAGATGTTCCCCTCGTCGAGCTCGGCGTCGCCGACGAGGGCGATGAAGCGCGGCGCTGGCCCGGTCCGCTCGCCGAAATGAGCGTCGACGTACCGGCGGACGGCAGCCGCGAACATCGGCGCCACGGCGCCGAGGCCGACGGAGCCCGTCGAGAAGTCGCGCACGTCGGGGTCCTTCGTCCGTGACGGGTACGCCTGGAGTCCACCTCGCTGGCGGAGCGTGGTCAGCCAGCTGCGGTCGAGCTCGCCAGTGAGGTACTTGATCGCGTGGTACACGGGCGACGCGTGCGGCTTCACCGCGACCTTGTCCGTGCTCCGGAGGTGGCCGAACCAGAGCGACGTCATGATGCCGACCATCGACGCCGACGATGCCTGGTGGCCGCCGACCTTCATGCCACTCGGGTTCGGGCGGTCGTGGTTGGCGTGGTCGACGATGCGGGTGGCGAGCCACAGGACCCGCCGCTGGATGTCTTCCAGGGTGACGAGGTCGCGATCGTCGCGGTCGTCGGGCATCGATCGAGCTCGTGGCCTCAGTTGCCCTGCACGGCCAGCCAGCCGGCCAGCACGCCTTCGTCGCCGAGCGGGCTCAGGTCGTCGCCGTCGCCGCGGCCCATCAGCCGGAGCAGGAGTTGGCCTGCCGGTCCGCGGAGTGCCGCGTCGCCCTTCTGGTGCTCGCGAACGACGTGGTAGCCGTCGCGGTCGGACCACACCAGCCACTCGCCGTCGACGTCGGTGCAGTGCACGTGGAGGCTGCCGGCGGGCAGCTCCCGGCCCGGCTTGGTGACGACGCGCGGGATCATCGCGCTGAAGTACTCGTCGATCCCATCGCTCGCCAGCACCGGATCGAGCGGCGTCTCGGTGCCGACCGCGTGCTGCGCGTCCCAGCGGTGCACCGCCGTCTCGTGCGCCTGGCGACGGGGCCAGAAGCCGGCGACCTGCTCGGTCGGCCACGGGTGCCAGGCGGGCGAGCGGAGATCGACATGACGGAGCAGTTCGGCCAGCGCGGCGGCGCCCGCTCGGAACCAGGCGGCCGCCGCGGCGGGGTCGTACGTCTCCAGGGCGGCCGCCTCGTCGGCTGTCGGTGATCGGCCCTCGCTGACGCAGAACGTCGCCCAGCGATGGATCTGCCCGGTGTGTTCGGTGAGTCTCGACAGCGTCCAACCCGGGCACGACGGCACGTCGACGCCGAGGTCGGCGGTGTCGAGCACCGCAGCGAACCGCCCGGCGTCGCGCAGGACGTGATCGGCGTACTCAGCGGGCGTGAGGTCGGGTTCGAAGCTCGGCGGGGCGTTCACGATGCCCGACGGTAGCCTCGGCAACATGAGCCCTCTCGAAGCGTTGGCCTCCGGTGGCGGCGACGGGCAGGCGAGCCGCCCGATCATCACCATCACCGACGCCGCGCTCGCGAAGCTGCTCGAGCTGCGGGCGGACGAGGCCGACGCCGAGCAACTCGGCCTCCGCTTGGCCATCGCCTCCGGTCCCGGAGAGGACTTCCGCTACGACCTGAGCTTCGACGAGTTCCTGAAGGCGGCGTTCACCGATGAAGTTCGCACCCACGAAGGGAGCGACGGCGCGTCGGTGAAGGTCATCGTCCCGGGCGATCACGTCGAGCTGCTGCAAGACGCCACGCTCGACTTCACCGACACCCAGGGCCTCGTCATCCGCAACCCCAACCGGCCGCAGGCCCCCGACATCGAGGGCCTGACCAACGATGACGAGCTGTCGGCCGAGATCGAGGCCATCGTGTCGGGCGAGGTCAACCCTGCGCTCGCCGCTCACGGCGGGTTCGTCACCTACGTCGGCCACGACGGCGAGGGCACCGCGTACATGACCATGGGCGGCGGCTGTCACGGCTGCTCGATGAGCAAGATGACCATGCTCGACGGCGTCCAGACGATGCTCAGCGAGGCCCTGCCGGCCGTGCAGCGGGTCAAGGACCTCACCGACCACTCGACCGGCGAGAACCCCTACTACAGCTGACGGGCCGGTCAGCTCGACCGCTGCACCGAGGGGATTCCGCGACGAGTCGGGAACCGCGCGGGCGGTGGCGTCGTACAGGTCGGCATGCACTGCAACACGCTGACATCGACGATCAGGCGGGCGGCCGCGCCGAGCGACTTCCGGCAGGCTGCGGCCCTGCTGCACGACTACGCCGAGTGGATCCGCGCCGCGACCGGCCTCGAGCCCTTCACCGAGCAGCCGGGCTTCGAGGCCGAGCTCCGGCGCCTGTCCGCCGAGTACGGGGGAGAAGGTGCCGCGCTGTACGTGGCGTTCGACGGTGACCTCGCCGTCGGCACGATCGCCGTTCGCCGTCACGCCGATGGTCGCGCCGAGCTGAAGCGGATGTACGTCCGGCCCGTGGCGCGTGGGCGAGGCGTCGCGGACCGGCTGATCCGGTCGGTGATCACGGCCGCAGCGGACGACGGCTGTCGGGAGCTGTGGCTCGAGAGCCTCCGTGGTGTGATGGACCCGGCGATCCGGCTCTACGAGCGGCACGGCTTCCGCGCCACGGACCGGGGCCTCGGATCGCTCACGGTCGACGGCATCGTCACGATGGCACGCCCGCTCGGCGGCTGAGCCGCGCGCCGAGCTGCCTACGCTCGGCGCGTGGACATCGCCACCCTCTACGTGACCGCGCAGCGGTCGTTCTGCGAGCTGTTCGCTTCGCTCGACGACGGTGAGCGCGCGCTGCCGGTGCCCTGCAACCCGCTGTGGAGCGTCCGTGACGTGTTGTCGCACGTGGCCGGCATCGCCGACGACGTGGTCGAGGGACGGGTCGAGGGCGCCGCAACCGATCCCTGGACGGCCGTGCAGGTGGAGCGGTGGCGTGGCACCGACTGGCGAGCGCTGGTCGATCAGTGGTCTGATCAGGCGCCGATGGTCGGCTCGATGCTCGCGGCGATCGAGGAGCGCCGGCCACCGCTCGATTGCCACTCACACGAGCACGACGTGCGGCACGCGGTCGGGCGGGCGGGCAACCAGGACTCGGATCTGATCCGCTGGATGTCGACCCTGTTCGACGACTCGAGTGTCGGTCGGTCGGTCGAGGTGCACTTCGCCGATGGCGCGACGACGGTCATCGACGGTGACGATCCGGCGATCGAGCTGCGCAACATCAGCCGATTCGAGTTCGTCCGGTCACGGCTCGGTCGCCGATCGCGCGCGCAGGTGGCGGCCTACGCCTGGAGCGAGGCGCCCCACCACGCGCTCCTCGACGAGTGGTTCGTGTTCGGCCCTGCGTCCGACGACATCGACGAGTGATGCGATCTGCCCTCCCGCCGTGGTGTCACCGCGTGCCGGCGACAGCAGCATCGAGGGCGACGATCAGCGGATGGGCGCGATCGATCTCCGTGCTGCAACTGCGGGCACCCCACTGCAGGCTCCCGCCCTCGTACACCTGGTAGAGCCGTTCGCCGCCGTCGTAGGCGGTCGGGCAGGTGCCCGTGAACTCGCCGAGCTCCGGGCTGGCGGACTCGAGCGAGGGGATCGCTGCCATCAGCGCGACGGCGTCGTACGAACCTGCGGCGAGGTCGAGGCCGTCGTCGAACGTCCAGAGGCCGTCGGACCAGAACCGCCACCGGGCGCCGCAGCCGTCGTTCGGACACAGACCGCCGACGTCGGACACCCCGGCAACCAGCTGTGGCGTATCGGCGCGGCCGTCCCGCTCGGCCTCGACGCGGGCGCGCTCGGCCTCGAAGAAGTCGATCAGCGGGTCGTCGGGGCGGACCTCGACGAAGCAGAGATCGATCTCGGTGTCGCCGACGAGAACGATCGGTGCGTTGCCGTCGACTTCGCGGCCGCAGTCGGTCGTGCCGGTCGCGAACTCCGCCAGGTCGAACTGGCCGACGAGCGCCTGCAGCACATCGAGCTCGTAGTCCGCGACGACGTCGCCGCGTGACGAGCGCAGCACCACGGTCGCATCGGATCGGAACCCAAGATCGAAGTCGCAGCGGTCGCATTCGCCGCCGGGCATGCGGTACCGCGCGAGGAGCTTGCCCGACGCCGCCACGGCAGCGGGTGCCTGGGCCGTCGGCGGGGGCCGCGTGTCGGTCGGCTCGGTGCTGGGGTTGGGGACGGAGCCGGTCGTCGTCGTGGTGGCCGCCGGTGACGACGCGGTCACCGACTCGGTGGGAGGCGTGCGTGCGTCGAGCGAAGCGGGGTCGATGGCGGCCTCGGGGTCGCCGCAGGCGACGGCGCCGAGTGCGAGGAGGAGCAGGGGCGGCACGATGAGGCGCTGGCGCATGGTGCTAGGACGTCGCTCGTCGACCGCGGGTTCCTCAGCCGAGCGCGGTCGTGAGGTCGGCGATGAGGTCGGCTGGGTCCTCGAGGCCGACGCTGACCCGAACGAGGCCGTCGGTCACGCCGGTCAGCTCTTGCTCGGCGGGCGTCAGGCTGGCGTGGGTCGTCGTCTTGGGGTGGCAGACGAGCGTCTCGGGCCCGCCGAGCGATGTCGCGCAGCGAGCGACCTGCAACCGGTCGATCAGTGCGCGGGCCGACTCGGTGCCGCCTGCCAGTTCGAAGGCGAGCACGGTGCCGTGCTGGCGCATCTGGCGCTTGGCGAGATCGTGCTGCGGGTGCGACGCCAAACCCGGGTAGTGGACGGTGGTCACCGCCGGGTGCTGCTCGACCCACTCGGCGAGGTGCAACGCGGTCTCACACTGGTGTGCGGTCCGCACGGCCATCGTGCGGACGCCGCGCAGGGCGTTCAGGGCGTCGAACGGCGACGCCATGGCGCCGTGCAGCACGCCGTACCCCCAGATCGCGTCGATCAGGTCCTTCTCGCCCGCGATCACCCCGATCGTGGCGTCGTTGTGGCCGGCGATGCCCTTCGTGGCCGAGTGCACGACGAGGTCGACGCCGTGGGCGAGCGGTTGCTGACCGAGCGGCGTCGCGAACGTCGAGTCGACGACCGTGAACGGGCCCATGATCGAACCGAGCTCGTGGAGGTCGCACAGCTCGAGGCGCGGGTTGGACGGCGTCTCGGCCAGGACCATCGTGGTCTGCCCGGGGCGAACGGCGGCAGTGAAGGCGCTCGGGTCGGTGCCGTCGACGAGTGTCACCTCGATCCCGAGCCGTGCGCACGGGCCCTGCACGAACGCCAGTGTGCCGGCGTACAGCTGGCGGGCGGCGACGATGTGGTCACCGGCCGAGCACAGCGCGAACACGACCGATGCGATGGCGCCCATCCCCGAGGCGAACGCCATGGCGTCCTCGGCATCCTCGAGCTCGGCGACGGCTTCCTCGAACGACCGCACGGTCGGGTTGGCGTACCTGCCGTAGAACTCGTCGGCACGGAGCGCCGTCGCGCGCCGGTGGGCGTCGTCCATGCTGCCGGACTCCCAGACGCTCGACGCCCACAGCGCCGGCGCGAGCGACGAGGCGCTGGCGCGGCGGCCGGCACGGATGGCGGCCGTGCTGGGCTTCACCGGGCGTTCGTCACGCGACACAGAACTCGTTGCCCTCGGGGTCGGCCATCACCATCCACCACTCGCCGTTCTCGTCGACGCGGCGGATCTCGGTGGCGCCGGCCTCGCGGAGCTCGGTGATCTTCGTCATCCTGGCGTCGTCGGTGCGACCAGCGCGGACGTCGAGGTGGACCCGGTTCTTGACGGTCTTCTTCTCGGGCACCCGCAGGAACAGGATCCGCGGGCCGACCTTGTCGGGGTCGACGATCGCCCCGATCGAGCCCGCCGGAGGGACCGGTACCCCGTTCGACCGGAGGAAGTCCTCCCACGACAGGTAGCCGGCCGGCGGTGGTTCCTCGACGTAGCCGAGCGCGGTCGACCAGAAGGCGCACATGACGTGCGCGTCCTGACAGTCGATCGTGATCTGGAACGGCGTCCCCATCGGTCGTACGGTACAGCCATGGCCATCGGCAGCCTGAACGAGATCGTGTTCGACTCCTCAAACCCCGAGGCCCTCGCCCGTTTCTGGCAGGCGCTGATCGGTGGCGAGGTCGAGGTCGAGGGCGACGACTGGGCCGCGCTCGACGGCGATGCCGACGGGTTCTACATCGTGTTCCAGCGCGTTTCCGAGCGGAAGTCGGCCAAGAACCGCCTGCGCCTGAACGTCGACGTCGACGATCTCGAGTCGGCCACCGACGACGCCGAGCTGCTCGGCGCCCGCAAGATCGGTGGCACCGACGACCACGGGAACGGCACGTTCCAGGTCATGGCCGACCCGGATGGCAACGAGTTCTGCCTGCTCGCCACCTGACGCCGCGCCCGGCAACCCGGCCCGGGGCGGGTCTCAGCCCCGCAGCCGCTCGACGATCTCGTCGTGGAGGTGGCCGTTCGAGCTGATCGCCGCCGGGCCGAGGTGGGTCCCGTCCCCGAGTCGGTTGGTCAGGCGACCGCCGGCCTCCTCGACGACGACCTTGACGGCCGCGATGTCGTACGGCGCGACGCCGACCGCGTCGATCGCGACGTCGAGGCCGCCTTCCGCGACGAGGCAGTGTTGCCAGAAGTCGCCGAACCCGCGGGCTCGCCGCGCCTGCTGGGCGATCGCCGCGAGCTCGCCCGTGAGGCCCAGCTCGTCCCAGCCGGCGCTGAACGTCACGCTGACCTGCGCGAGGGCGAGCTCGGCGACGTCGGAGACCCCGATGCGCCGACCGTCGACGTGAGCGCCGTGCCCGCTGGCACCCCACCACCGCCGGCCGAGCGCCGGCGCCGAGACGACGCCGACGACCGGCGCGTCGTCGTGGGTCAGCGCGATCAACGTCGCCCACACCGGCAATCCGCGCACGAATCCCGACGTGCCGTCGATCGGATCGACGATCCACCGCCACGGCGATCGGGCGTCGCCTTGCAGACCGTGCTCTTCGCCGA
This sequence comes from Ilumatobacter sp., assembly GCF_030065885.1. Classification (GTDB taxonomy): domain Bacteria; phylum Actinomycetota; class Acidimicrobiia; order Acidimicrobiales; family Ilumatobacteraceae; genus Ilumatobacter. The sequence goes on from NZ_JASJCS010000007.1 coordinate 49,951, forward strand.
GGAATCCGTGTGCCGGGCGTTCGGCGAGTACGCGGTTCGCGAGCAGTGCCTCGGCCTGCCGGTCGACCTCGGTGACCTCGGTGCGGTCGTCCTTCCAGCCGAGCGTGAAGTCGGCGCTCTCGAACCGCGGCAACGTGAACCCGTCGGCGGCGTCCGCCAGCGACAGCGCGAAGGCCAGCTCGCCGTCGAGGTCGTGCGCCATCGGCGTGCCGTCAGCCATCGAGCATCGGCAGCCGGCTAGCGGGCGTCGAGCTGCGCCCGGACGCTGGCGGCGATGCCGGTCGCGTCGAGACCGAGGCGGGCGAGGATCTGGCGTGGGTCTCCGTGCGGGACGAACCGCGTCGGGATGCCGAGGGGGTCGATCATGACGTCGGGCGAGAGCGCCGCGATCTGGTCGGCGATGGTCATGCCGATGCCACCGTCCCGGATGCCGTCCTCGACCGTGACCACGACCCTGCACGACGCGGCCGCCTCGATCATCGCGGGGTCGATCGGAGCGCACGACCGGGCGTCCCACACCTCGACGTCGATGCCCTCGGCCGCCAGGGTGTCGGCGGCCTTGAGGGCGTGCTCGAGCATCCGCCCGATCGCCAGGATCACGGCGGCGCCGTCACCCGGTCGAGCCAGCCGGGCCGCGAGACCGGATCCCACCTCGGATTCGGCGACCTGACGCGCCGAGCCGCGTGGGTAGCGGATGACGACCGGACCGTCGTCGGCGAGGTCGACGGCGTCGTCGAGCATCTGGTGGAGCTCTTGGGCGCTCGATGGCGCGAGCACGCGCATGCCCGGCACCTTGGCGAGCAGCGCCATGTCGTACACGCCGTGATGGCTGGCGCCGTCGGGTCCGGTGATGCCGGCGCGGTCGAGGCAGAAGACGACTGGCAGACGGTGCATCGCCACGTCGTAGACGACCTGGTCCCAGGCCCGGTTGAGGAACGTCGAGTAGATCGCCACCACCGGCCGTAGACCCCACATCGCCATGCCGGCGGCGCCGGCGACGGCGTGTTGCTCGGCGATGCCGACGTCGAAGCAGCGGTCGGGGAACCGCTCCTCGAACGGGAGCAGACCGGTCGGGCCCGGCATCGCGGCGGTGACCGCGACGATCCGCTCGTCGCGCTCGGCGACCTTGATGACCCCCTCCGCGAACGCCTGCGTGTAGCCGGTGGGCACCGCCTTGGGCGGACCGTGCAACGGGTCGAAGACGGGCGCGTCGTGGAGGTGCTTCTCGTCGTCGTCCTCGGCGGGGGAGTAGCCGCGACCCTTCTGGGTGAGCACGTGGACGATGATCGGTCCCTCGACCGAGAGCTCCTCGGCGTTGCGGAACGCAGCCTCCATCTCCTCGATGTTGTGGCCGTCGACCGGGCCGACGTAGCGCACCCCCAGCGCCTCGAAGAACGACGGCGGCTGGAGGAACTCGCGGACGCCGGCCTTGAACGCCTCCATCGCCTTCTCGGCCTGCGGGCCGACACCGGGCAGGTTGTGCAGGAAGTCCTCGAGCCGGCGCTGCCGCCGCACGTACACCGGGTTCAGCCGGATGTCGGTGAGCGCGTGGGCGAGACGGTCGGTGAGCTTGTCGGGGATGCTCGGGTGGTGGGCCCGCTCGTCGACGCCCTGAGCGTTGGCCGACAGGTTCGAGACCGTAGGCGCGTAGCTGCGTCCGTTGTCGTTGAGGACGATGATGACCTGGCGCTTGCTGTGACCCAGGTTGTTGAGCGCCTCGTAGGCCATGCCGCCGGTCATCGCACCGTCGCCGATGACGGCGACGATGTGGCGGTGATCGTCGACGCCGGCGTCGCGGGCGATCGCCATGCCGTACGCGTAGCTGAGCACCGTCGACGCGTGGCTGTTCTCGATGTGGTCGTGGCGGCTCTCTTCGCGGCTCGGGTAGCCGGACAGACCGCCCTCTTGGCGGAGCTGTTCGAACTGGTTGCGCCGGCCGGTGACGATCTTGTGCACATAGGCCTGGTGGCCGGTGTCCCACAGGATCGCGTCGGTCGGCGACTCGAAGACGCGGTGCAGCGCGAGCGACAACTCGACGGCGCCGAGGTTCGAGCCGAGGTGACCGCCGGTCTCGCTGACGGCGGCGACGATGAAGTCTCGGATCTCGCCGCCGAGCGCGTCGAGCTCGGCGTACGACAGGCCGCGGAGGTCGGCGGGTTCGTTCACGCGCTCGAGGAACATGTGTCGGTCACGCTACCGGTGACCCAGAGGGCCTGCGCATTCAGCTCGCCGTTCCCGACGCCTCGGGCCGTCCCGGGGGAGAGCGCGGGCACAGAGGCGAGCGGGGCCCCGGATGCGCGGCGTCGACGGCGAGGTCTCGAGGCGCCGACCCCGAGGGCCTCGCGCACTTCCGGTCCGGCCCGTCGGCGGAGCCCGTCCCGAACGGTCACCGGACGTACGCTGCGACCATGACGCGGATCGAAGGACATGCCGGGCAGCAGACGGTCGCAGCACTCCAGCAGTTCGGCACCGACGTGATGTTCACGCTCAACGGCGGTCACATCTGGCCGTTCTACGAGGCGGCGCGCGATCGCGGCATGCGCGTCGTCGACACCCGCCACGAGCAGTCGGCCGCGTTCGCGGCCGAGGCCTACGCCAAGCTGACCCGACAACCGGGTGTCGCTGCGCTCACCGCAGGGCCCGGCGTCACCAACGGCGTGTCCGCCGTGACCTCCGCGATGTTCAACGGCTCACCGGTGGTGGTGCTCGGCGGGCGGGCGCCGTCGGCTCGGTGGGGCGCCGGCTCGCTGCAGGAGTTCGATCACGTGCCCGTCATGGCGCCGATCACGAAGTACGCCGCCACGGTCGGCGACGCCGGTGTCGCCGGCCAGCAGGTGCACGAAGCCACCCGCACCGCTACCGAACCGCATCGCGGACCGGTCTTCCTCGACTTCCCGCTCGACGTCTTCGGACCGTCCTCGGGTGAGATCCCCTCGGGTGGCGCGGCGAGCGGCCAGGCGCCCGATCACGAGCTCGTCGAACGACTCGCCCGTGCCGTCGCCGGCGCGGAACGTCCGGCGTTCCTGGTGGGCAGCGACGCCTACTGGGACGGCGCATGGGTCGAGCTCGAGGCCGCCGCCACCGCGCTCGGGGTGCCGTGCTTCTTCAACGGGCTCGGACGGGGGATGCTGCCGGCCGACCACCCGCACGCCTTCCTGCGCACCAGGGGCATGCTCAAGCAACGCGCCGACCTCGTCGTCGTGATCGGGACGCCGCTCGACTTCCGGGTGGGCTTCGGCACGTTCGGTGACGCCACGGTTGCCCACGTCGTCGACGCCGCCTCGCAGGTCGCCGACCACGCCGAGGTGCTGACCGTCGTCGGCGACATCAGCACCGTGCTGGCAGAGATGGCGAACTTCGCCGGCCATCGACGCGACCACGGGCCGTGGATGAGCGAGTTGCGCGATGCCGAGTTGGCCGCGGTCGCTGCCGAGGTCCCCCTGCTCGAGGCCGAGACCGAGCTCATCAAGCCGACGCGTGTCTACGGCGAGCTGCGCAAGCGGCTCGAGCGCGACGCGGTCGTGATCTGCGACGGCGGTGACTTCGTCTCGTACGCGGGGAAGTACGTCGAGGTGCACCAGCCGGGCGGCTGGCTCGACACCGGCCCGTTCGGCTGCCTCGGGAGCGGTCTCGGCTCGGCGATCGCGGCCCGCGTCGTCCGGCCGGACGCACAGATCGTGCTGATGCTCGGCGACGGCGCCGCCGGCTTCTCGCTGATGGACGTCGACACGCTCGTGCGCCACCAGCTGCCCGTCGTGATGGTGGTCGGCAACAACGGCATCTGGGGCCTGGAGAAGCACCCGATGCAGGCGATCTACGGCTGGGACATGGCGTGCGACCTGCAGCCCGACACGCGCTACGACGACGTCGTGAAGGCGCTCGGCGGCGACGGCGAGACCGTCACCGAACCCGGGCAGGTCGGCGCGGCGCTCGACCGGGCGTTCGCGAGCGGCGTGCCGTACCTCGTGAACGTGATGACCGACCCGGGCGACGTCTACCCCAGAACGAGCAACCTCGCCTGAGCGCCGCGGCGTCGGCGTCGCACACGCGGCCTCACCGTCGACCCGCGGGACGGGCCGCCGCTGGGTCGACGCGTCGACCCGCTCGTCACCACATGCCGTCGCAGATCGAGCCGGGAGCGGGGATCACCGACCCGTCGGCGGTGATGTCGACGAGCTCGAGCTCGGCGCGGAGGAAGCCGATCAGATCGGCTTCGGTCGCCGGCAGCGCGCCGTCGTGCTCGATCAGGTACGCCTCGATCGCCACCTCCATCGTGCGGCGCGACCGGGTGCACTCCTCCTCGATCGCCACCGAATCGCCGTCGGTGTCGCGCGGCGGCGTCAGGTCGATGCCGGCGCACTCGCTGCCGGCGACGGCGGCCGGGGCGCCGTCGACGAGGTCGAGCCGTTCGTCGAGCTTGCCCAGCAGCCCGGCGTCGACGAGATCCTGCTCGGTCGGCTCGGCGGCGCCGGGGAACTTCGCAATGTACGCCTCGCGTGCGACCACGAGTGTCCGTGCCGAAGCCCGGCAGGCGCTCGTGAACTCGGCGACGGTCGGGTCGACGCATCCCGAGCCGGCGACCGGCACGAGGCGATCGTCGGCCGTCTGCCAGCGGCCAACGGGTTGGTCGAGGAACCCGTCGAGCTCCTCGAGCGCGCCGGGGCCCTCGCCGCGTTCGGCGGCGAAGCGCTCGACGCCGGCGTAGATGACCGCCAGCTCCCTCGCGCAGTCGGGCCCGCCGACGAGGTCGACGTCGGCAGCGCTGAACTCGGCGTAGATCTCGTCGGCATTCTGCAGCGGCTCGGTCGACGTGACGATCTCGGCCTCCGGGATGTCGGCGGGCACGACGCCGCAGCCGGGGTCGGCTGGGACGAGTGCGCCGTCGCGGACGTCCCACAACGTCGATTCGTCGCGGAGGTACTCCTCGGCGACGAGCGCCGCCTCGTCGGGCGCCGGTTCGCCCTGCATCACCTCGTAGACGTCGAGGGCGGTGCGCAGGGCCGACGCATCCGCGTTGCACGCGGCCGGGTCGGCCTGCTCGATCGCTTCGAGACCCGGCTCGACGACGGCGTCGCGGAGGGCGCCCGATTCCGTGCCGTCGACGGACGCGCACGACGCGACCGCAAGCGCTGCGGCGGCGGTGCGTGTCAGTCGGCGCGGCAGCACTTGGACATGAACTTCTCGACGTCGATCATCACCCGGGTGACCTTGCCGGCCGCGATGAGGCCACCGGCATCCGACGCCGTGACGGTGAACGTGATGCGGCGGCCCTCGATCTTCTCGAGCTGGGCCTCGACGGTGACCTCGGCGCCGACGGGCGTCGGCTGGAGGTGGTCGATCTGCACGCGCATGCCCACCGACGACTGGCCCTCTTCGAGCACGCCGGTGAGCGCATCGACGGTCGCTTGTTCGAAGAGGGCGACGAGGCGCGGGGTGCCGAGCACGTCGACATCGCCCGAACCGAGCGCCACCGCCGTGTCGTCTGCACTGACGATGAGCTTCGCCTCGCCCTTGAGACCCACCGCTACGTTCACCGCGCGACACGCTAACGCCGCGCGCGCCCCCTTTGTCGAACACTCCGTGTGACGGTTGCGTGACGGTGGGAAGTACCGGAGGAGGGTGTCTCGAACGCCCCACGAGACACGTAGCCTGAGCCGATGATCGCGCAGGATGTCATCGAGCGGACGCTGGGCCGGGCACTCACCACGGGGGCCGAGTTCGCCGAGGTCTACGCCGAGGACAAACGCAACACGTCGGTGGCACTCGACGACGGCAAGATCGAACAGGTCACGTCGGGACGTGATCGCGGCGCGGGCATCCGGGTGATCAACGGCGAGACGACGGGGTTCGCCCACACCAGCGATCTCACCGAGCGCGGCCTCGCGGCGGCCGCCGAAGCAGCGGCGGCCGCGGCCAGCCGCGGCGACGGCGGCACCCGCACCGTGGCACTCGAGGCGGCGGCGACCCGCCGGGTCAACGCCGTGGCCGAGTTCCCCGAGGTCATCCCGAAGGCCACCAAGGTCGAGCTCCTGCAGCGCGTCGACGACGCGGCTCGGTCCGCCGGCCCTGCGATCGTGCAGGTCTCCGCCGGCTACGCCGACAGCCGGAAGCGGGTGCTCGTCGCCAACACCGACGGCGTGCACGTCGAGGACGACGTCGTTCGCATCCTCGCCCGCATCAGTGCCGTGGCCGACGGTGACACCGGCATGCAGACCGGCTTCCAGTCGATGGGTCACACGGTCGGCTGGGAGGTCTTCGACCCGAGCTTCGAGGGCTACGTCGACCTCGACGAGCTCGCTCGCGACGCAGCCCGGCAGGCGATCGTCAAGCTCAATGCCCGGCCCGCTCCGTCCGGCGAGATGCCGGTGGTCATCAAGAACGGGACCGGCGGCGTGCTGTTCCACGAGGCGTGTGGGCATGGCCTCGAGGCCGACCACATCCAGAAGGGCGCCAGCGTCTACGCGGGCAAGGTCGGCGAGCTCGTCGCCAGCCCGCTCGTCACGCTCGTCGATGACGGCACGATGGCGGGCGAGTGGGGCACGCTCGCCTACGACGACGAGGGCCACGCGACGCGACGCAACGTCCTGATCGAGGACGGCGTGCTCACCGACTACATGTGGGACTACCTGCGCTCGCGCAAGGACGGCCGAGCGCCCTCCGGCAACGGTCGTCGCCAGAGCTACATGCACCTGCCGATGGTGCGGATGACCAACACGTTCGTGCTCGACGGGGCCGACGACCCTGACGAGATCGTCGCCTCGACGCCCCAGGGGGTGTATGTCAGTCACCTCGGCGGCGGCAGCGTCAACACCGCCACCGGCGACTTCGTCTTCGGCATGCGCGAGGCCTACCTGATCGAGGACGGGCAGATCACCGAGCCCCTCCGCGAAGGCAACCTGATCGGCAACGGGCCGCAGGTGCTGCGCGACATCGATCTGCTCGGCAACGACTTCGCGATGGGCAATCCCGGTACGTGCGGCAAGGACGGTCAGGGCGTACCGGTCGGCGACGGCCAGCCGACCCTCCGGGTGAAGTCGCTGACGATCGGCGGGACCGCGGCGTGAGCCCATCGACCTCCGACTCGGGCGCGGAGCTGTTGGCGCTCGCCGACCGAGTCGTCGAGCGGGCTGTGCCGGGCGAGCAGGTCGAGGCCTTCGTCGCCCGCGGCGGTGACACCGAGATCCGCGTCTACGAGGGCGAGGTCGAGCACTTCGTCGCCGCCCAGTCCGAAGGTGTCGGCATCCGCGTGCTGCGCGACGGCCGCACCGGCTTCGCGTACGCCGGCACGCTGTCGAGCGAGTCGATCGAGGAGGTGCTCGCCGAGGCGCGCGACAACGTCCAGTTCGGCACCATCGACGAATGGGCCGGCCTCGCCGAGCCCGACGGCGTGCCGGTCACCGACCAGGCACTCTGGAACGACGAGCTCGCCGACTTCGACACCGACGCCAAGATCGAGCTGGCGAAGGAGCTCGAGCGGCTGACGGCCGCACACGACTCGCGGATCCGGATCGACGACTCCAACTACGCCGATGCGTACGGCGAGGCGGCGGTGGCGAGCACGACCGGCATCCGGCAGTGGGGTCGTGAGAACGGGTGCTACGTCAGCATCTCGACGTTGGCCGACGACGGCGACGAGACCCAGACCGGCTTCGGCTTCAGCGTCGGCCGCACGCCGACGGCGCTCGACATCGAACGGGCGGCCAAGGACGGCGCCGAACGCGCGACCCGGCTGCTGGGTGCCACGAAGCCGCCGTCCGCGCGCACGACGGTGGTGCTCGACCCGTTCGTCACCGCGCAGTTCCTCGGCATCATCTCCTCGACGCTCAACGGCGAGGCCGTCGTCAAGGGGCGGAGCCTGTTCCGCGACCGCCTCGACGACGAGGTCGCTCCCGCGTTCGTCAACCTGATCGACGACCCGACCAACCCGCTCGCCTACACGGCCACCGACGTCGACGGCGAAGGGCTCGCAGCGCGCCGGAACGCACTGATCGAGGGTGGCGTGCTGCGCCGGTTCACGCACAACTCGTACTCGGCGCGCCGGGCCGGCACCGTCTCGACCGGCAACGCGACCCGCGGTGGCTATGCCGGCACGCCGGGGGTCGGGGCGCTCGCGCTGTCGCTCGAACCCGGTTCTCGATCGCAGGAGGAGATCATCGCCGACATCGACGACGGCCTCCTCGTGCAGAGCGTCACCGGCATCCACTCGGGGGTCAACCCCGTCAGCGGCGACTTCTCGACAGGCGCCGCCGGCCTGATGATCCGCAACGGCGAGGTGGGCGAGCCAGTGCGCGAGTTCACGATCGCGTCGACGTTGCAGCGGATGCTGCTCGACATCGTCGAGATCGGCAACGACGTCGACTGGTTGCCGATGCGTGCAGCCGGCGTGAGCCTCGTGATCCGTGACGTGACGATGTCCGGCGCGAGCTGAACGGGCTTCGCACGGGCTGGGGCTAGCAGCCCTCGCCTCCCGGAGCTCGGCTGCTCGCTTGGCTGGGCTCCTCACCTCCCTGCCCGCGCGGGTGCGGTCGACTCCAGTGAAATGACTGGCTTCGCCTGACCGAGCTCGCTGTCTTCGCTGCGCTTCGACGCTGCGAGCCCTGCGGGCTCGGCCCACCTCGGTATTTCGACGCGGTCGGGCGGTGAGATGGGCGTCGGTGGGTGGCTCTGGCCCGCGGAATCGTCGTTCGTTACCAGCTGGCGGGGCCGCGGACCTCGAGGCCGTGGCCGGCGGCGAGGGTCGAGTCGAGGACGACGTGGCCCGGTCGGGTCATGCCCGACTCCTCGATGGTGGAGAAGCGGAGTCTGCTCGCGTCCCAGCCGTGCCGTCGCGCCGTCATCGTGGCGAGCTCGGCGCGGCTCAGCGGGTCGGGGCCGGTGAGGTTGAGCACGCCGCTCGGCTCGGAGCGGTCGGCCAGTGCGACCAACGCGACGGCCAGATCATCGACCAGCAGCGCTGAGCGGACCTCGTCGGTGAAGAACGTCATCGACGACGTGCCCGAGACGGCGTCGCGCACGGCTCGTTCGTGCCCGGACAGCTCGTGGACGCCGTAGAGCAGCGACGTCCTGACGATGACGGCCGAGGGGCACGCCGCGGCCACCTCGCGTTCGGCGTCGGCCTTGTCCCGTCCGTAGTCGTGCACAGCCGTGGGCTCGTCGGCCTCGGTGTACGGCGCGAGGCGACCGGCGAACAGCGCATCGGTCGAGACGTGCACGAGGCGGGCGCCGCACCGTGCCGCTGCCGACGCGACGTGACGGCTGGCGTCGACGATCGAGGTGCGATCGTCCTTGCGATACGCGGTGTGGATGATCGCTGCCGGCTGCCGGCCGGCGATCATCTCGTGGACCGATACGGCGTCGCGCAGGTCCAGCGACCGCGACGTCGGCGCGATCACCTCCCACCCCTCGGACGCCGGGCCGTCGACGATGTGGCGCCCGAGGAACCCCGAGCCACCCGTCACGAACAACCGGCGCGGATGCCTCATCATCACGATGGTACGGCGGTACCGTCCGGGGGTCATGCCGATCCTCCATGCGATCGTCCTCGGCCTCGTGCAAGGTCTGTCGGAGTTCCTGCCGATCTCGTCGAGCGGCCATCTGCTGCTCGTGCCGTGGTTGCTCGACTGGAACGACCTCGACGATCCATCGGTGAAGAAATCGTTCGACGTCGCGCTGCACCTCGGCACGTTCGTCGCCGTCGTCGCGTACTTCAGGCGCGAGCTCGTCGTGTACGTCAGGGAGGGCGTCCGGCTGCTGTACCGGCGCGAGCGACCCGTCACCGCGGAAGGCCGCATCGCCTGGCTGCTCGTGGTGGCGACGCTGCCGGCAGCGGCGGTCGGTGCGTTGTTCGAGGAATGGATCGACGAGCAACTCGGCACGCCGACGATCATCGCGATCTCGCTGATCGGCTTCGGTGTGTTGCTGTGGTGGGCGGACCGCCTGCTCGGCCGCCGCACCGTCGACGAGTTCAACACCCGCGACGCGCTGCTCGTCGGCGCGGCGCAGGCGCTGGCGCTCAACCCCGGCACGTCGCGATCGGGCATCACGATCACCGCGGCTCGGCAGATCGGCTTCGATCGTGACTCGGCCGCCCGGCTCAGCTTCCTGATGAGCATCCCGGTCATCGCCGGCGCCGTCGTGCTCAAGGTCGGCGGGATGCTCGCCGATGGCGTGCCCGACGATCTCGTGGTGCCGATGATCGTCGGGATCGTCACCAGCGGCATCTCGGGCTGGGTGGCGGTGTGGGGCACGCTCCGCCTGGTCAGGACCCGGACGTTCACCCCCTTCGTCGTGTACCGGATCGCGCTCGGCGCGCTGGTGCTGGTGGTGGTCGCAGCCGGCTGGCGCTGACGCCGCGCCTGCGTCAGGGCCGGAGGAGCAACGTCAACGAACCCGCCTCGGCGGCGGCCGGGAGCAGTGGGGCCGCGTCGGCCGGTACGGCGACCAGCGTCACGTCGTCGACGCGGGCGGTGACGACGATGTCGTCGGCGATCACGAACCCGTCGCTGACCGCGACGACCCGGTCACCGACGCCGGCACTCGACGGCGGCGACTCGACCACGGGGACGGCGAGCCAACCCGGCGGCACGAGCGCGGTGGGACCGTCGCCGACGGCGACGTCGTGCGTCATGACGATCTCGCCCGCTGCGATGTGCTGGCGCGCGATCGTGCCTGCGACGTCGAAGTCGCCGTCGATGACGGCGCCCTCGGGGACGACGGCGTCGGGCAACTCGACGAGCTCGGCCGCGACCGGCTCGCCGTGGCCGACGGCCCGCGTGGCCATCCAGACCGACGAGGTCGACCCCCACGACGCCGCGGCGGCATCGACTCGATCGAGTCGTTCGAGCACCGACGCCGACAGCGCGGCGGCGACGACGAGCACTGCGAGCCAGTGGAGCCACGGGTACCTGGCGACCACCCTCCGTACGGCGACAGCTCGACGCGCCGCGGCGAGGCTGCGAACAACGGACATCTCAACCCTCCCTGACAGACAGGACGAGGGGAAGTCGGCTGCGGGTCAGGTTATCGCCGGGACGGCCAGGGCGAGCACGCCGCGGAGGCGCGCGACGTTCTGGCGCATCACCTCGAGCACGGCCTCCATCGTGACCGGCTCGTGACCGTCGACGCCGGCGTCGTAGTCGGTGACCAGGCCGACGGTAGCGTACGGGAGGCCCGCCTCGGCGGCGAGCGCGGCCTCGGGATAGCCCGTCATGTTGACCACCGACCAGCCCATCTGCCGGAACCAGGCGCTCTCGGCGCGGGTCGAGAACCGTGGCCCGTTGATGACCACCATCGTGCCGCCGTCGTGGACCGTGACGTCGGCTGCTCGTGCGGCGTCGACGAGCACCCGTCGCAGGTCGGCGTCGTACGGGTCGGCGAACGCCTGATGGTGCACCGAACCCTCGTGACCCGGCGTCTCGTCGGAGGCGCCGACGTCGTGGTACGTATCGGGTCGCCCCCACGTGCGATCGACGAGCTGGTCGACGACGACGAAGTCGCCGGGGTGGAGGTCGGGCTGCAGGGAGCCGCAGCTGCACGGCCCGACGACGGCCCGGACGCCGAGCGAGGCGAGCGCCCACACGTTGGCGCGGAACGGGACGCGATGCGGAGCGTACTCGTGGTGACGGCCGTGCCGGGGGAGGAACGCCACCCGACGTCCGGCGAGCTCGCCGACGGTGATCGCTCCCGCCGGCTCACCGAACGGCGTCGGCATCGACACCTCGACGGCGTCGTCGAGCAGCTCGTAGAAGCCCGAGCCGCCGATGACGCCCACCTCAGCGCCCAGGTCGGATGCCCGGTCGCTGAGCGGGATCAGCATCAGTCGGAGGACGAGGACGAGGAGGCGCCCGAGCCCACCGAGCTCGAGCTCGACGACGAGTCGCCCGAGGAGGACGAGTCGCTCGACGACGACGAATCCTTGGAGGAATCCTTGGACGAGCCGTTGCTCGAGCGGCTGTCGTTCTTGTAGAAGCCGTCACCCTTGAAGGTGACGCCGACCGGCAAGAAGACCTTCTTGACCGCCATCGTCTCGCCACTGTCGGGGTGGACGGCCTCGGTCAGCGTGTCGTCGGCGAACGACTGCTGGACCTCGATGGTCTCGCCCGTCTCGATGAACTTGTACACGTACGTCGGCATGACACCAGCAAGATATCGGCGTTCGCGGGCGACGAAGCGGGTCGGACGCCTGGTTCCGCGGTCGGCCCACGGGACCGGCCGGCAGCGACCGCAGGGTGTTCGTGGTCACCGCCGTGCCGGTGTCCTATGGTTCGCGCCATGCTCGTGCGTAGCGCCGTCATCCCCGCCGCGGGTCTGGGCACCCGCTTCCTCCCGGCGACCAAGGCGGTCCCCAAGGAACTGATGCCGATCGGCGACACGCCGGCGATCCAGATCATCATCGACGAGGCGCTCGGTGCGGGCATCGAACACATCGTGGTGGTCAGCAGCCGAACCAAGCCGGCGATCGAGCAGTACTTCGCGCCCGACGACGCCCTCGTCGCGACGCTTCGCGAGAAGGGCAAGGACGATGTCGCCGATCGGCTCGCGGCGATCGGTCGCGACTGGCGCGTCACGATCGCGTACCAGGACAACCCGCGCGGCCTCGGTCACGCGGTCGGCTGCGGGCGTGAGGCCGTCGGTGACGAGCCCTTCGCCGTGCTGCTGCCCGACGAGCTGATGGGTGACTCGTCGCTGCTGGCCCAGATGAACGGCGTGTGCTCGAGCAGCGGCGGCAGCGTGGTCGGCGTGAAGGAGGTGCCACGCGACCAGGTCAGCTCGTACGGCGTGCTCGCACCGTCGGCGCCGATCGACGAGGCCGGCGTGATCCCCGTCGCCGACCTGGTCGAGAAGCCGCCGGTCGCCGAGGCGCCGAGCGACTACATCATCATCGGTCGCTACGTCCTGACGCCCGATGTCTTCGACGAGATCGCGAACCTCGAGCCGGGGAGCGGCGGCGAGCTGCAGCTCACCGACGCGCTGCGGGCGCAGGCCGCGCGTTCTCCGTTCCACGGGGTGCTCGCGCGGACGTCGCGCCACGACACCGGCAACCCGCTGGGGTTCCTCGAGGCGTCGATCGCGTTCGGGCTTCGCGACCGGTCGATGGGTGACGAGCTGCGAGCCCACCTCGCGTCACTCGTCGTCTGAGCGAGCCCGCGATCGGGTCGCCCGCGTCGCCGGCGACTCAGTGCAACCGTCTGCCGACGCCGTCGACGTCGTGGGGCAGCCCGTACGCGTCGACGTCGAACTCGACCCGCTCGTCGCCCAGCGAGACCGCCCATCGGTGCTCGGCGAGACGTTGGTAGCCGTGGTGGGCGCGCACGACCCCCAGGTTCTCGACGTCGATGTCGAGCGCGGTGACGTCGCTGGCGTGGCCGACCTGGAGCGGGAGTCGCCGGATCGGGAGCGCGAGCGCGAAGACGCTGCCCCCGACGAACACGTCGTGGGCGCCGTCGAGGTCGGGGCGGTGCGCGCCGTTCACCTCCCCCCACCTGCCGCGCCCGTCGGTGCCCAACCAGAGATCCGGCTCGTCGAGGTCGCGGAACAGCAGGAGTTGTCGGACCTGCCACAGCGGGGACAGCCGAACGACGTAGTCGACATCCTCCCGGTCGAGGTGGACGACGGCCGTCCACGCCTCGTTTTCCCACCGCAGTGCGAGCGACTCGGTGTCGCCGCCGTCCCACCGGGTCCATCGCGCCTCGAAGCCGTCGGCGGGAAAGGCGAGCAGGTCGGTCACGGGGACAGTGTGCCGGGTCGCGCCCGATCCTCCTGCGCTGACGTCGAGGTGGGTTCGCGACGGCACGGTTGGGGCGGCCCCGAGCGCCCGGCGGTACCGTTCGGCGGGTGAAGCCGCTCGAGGAAGCCCAGACCTTCGTGATCGGGTCGTGCCCGCCGATGGCGGCGACCGACGTGGAGTTCGCCGACGCCGAGGGCCTGGTGCTGGCCGCCGACGTGTCGGCGACCGAGCAGGTGCCGCCCTTCGACAACACGGCCGTCGACGGGTACGCCGTCGTCGCCGCCGACACGGCGACCGGCGAGGTCGAGCTCCCCGTCGTGGACGAGGTGGCGGCCGGAGCCGCAAGTGATCACGTCCTGCAGCCGGGTGAGGCGATCCGGATCATGACGGGTGCGCCGATGCCGGCGGGCGCCGACGCAGTCGTCATGGTCGAGGACACCGAGCGCGTGGGCGACGACCGCGTGCGTGTGCGCGCCACCGTCGAGCCGGGCGCGGCCGTGCGGCGGGCGGGCGACGACGTGCAACCCGGCGACCTGCTGTTCCCCGCCGGCACGGTGGTGACGCCGGCGATCGTGGGTGTGCTGGCCAGCATCAACGCCCGCACGGTCAGCGCACATCCGCGGGCCAGGGTCGCGGTGTTGTCGACGGGCGACGAGCTGGTCGAGGACGGCCGCCCGCTGGCGCCCGGCGAGATCCGCGAGAGCAACCGGCGGATGCTCGCCGGGATGCTCCGCGAGACGGGTTGCGACGTCGTCGACCACGGCACGGTGCGCGACGACGAGGCCGAGCTCGAAGGGGTGCTCCGATCTGCGGCAGCGGAGTGCGACGCGATCGTCACCAGCGGTGGTGTCAGCATGGGCGACTACGACGTCGTCAAGGCGGTGCTCGGCCGCATCGCCGACATGACGTGGATGCAGATCGCGATCAAGCCCGCCAAGCCGTTCGCGTTCGGCACCATCGGGGGCACGCCGATCTTCGGTCTGCCGGGCAACCCGGTCAGCTCGATCGTGAGCTTCGAGATGTTGGCCCGCCCCGCGTTGCGGAGGATGATGGGGCACCGCAAGCTCGCCCGTCAGAGCCTCGTCGCGATCGCCGACGACGACCTCAGCCGACGCCCCGACGGCAAGGTGCACCTGATGCGGGTGCTCGCCGGCTTCGAGGACGACGGCCGCTGCCACGTGCGGTCGGCCAGGGCGCAGGGCAGCCATCAGCTCGCTGCGACCGCCCTCGCCAACGCGATCGCGGTCGTGCCCGACGGCGACGGCCTGCCCGCCGGCGCCGAGGTCGCGATCGTCATGATGCAGGGCTGACCACGGCCCGCCCTGCTGTCGGCGGGCCGGCCGCCCGAGCAGACGGATGGCGGCCGACCACCGTAGGCTGGGCCGATGTCCTCGGGGGCCCATGCGCGTGACCTGGTCGATCCGTTCGATCGCGTCGTGCGCGACCTGCGGATCTCGGTCACCGACCGCTGCAACTTCCGGTGCACCTACTGCATGCCGTCCGAGGGCATGCAGTGGATGCCGCGGTCCGAGATCCTGACGTTCGAGGAGATCGAGCGCATCGCCCGCATCTGCGTCGAGCGGTACGGCTTCGACGGCATCCGGCTCACCGGCGGCGAGCCGACCATCCGGGCGCACGTCACGACGCTGGTGGCGAAGCTCGCCGCGCTCGGCGTCGATCTCGCGCTCACCACCAACGGTGCCACGCTGCGCAACAGCGCGTTCGACCTGCGCGAGGCCGGCCTGAGCCGCATCAACATCAGCCTCGACACGCTCGACCGCGAGAAGTTCGCGCAGATGACGCGTCGCGACGAGCTCGACAACGTGCTGGCCGGCATCCAGGCCGCCAAGTCCGCCGGGTTCGACCCGGTGAAGATCAACGCGGTGGTCGAGCGCGGCGTCAACGACGACGAGGTCGTCGACCTGGCGCGGTTCGGCCGCGACGAGGGCCTCGAGATGCGGTTCATCGAGTTCATGCCGCTCGACGCCTCCGACGAGTGGCAGCGGGCGAAGGTGGTCGGCCAGGCGGAGATCGTCGACATGATCGCGGCGGAGTGGGCGGTCGAGCAGCTGCCGGCGCGCGGCGCGGCGCCGGCCAACATGTGGCGATACGCCGACGGCGCCGGCAAGGTCGGGGTGATCCCGACGGTCACCAACCCGTTCTGCGGCGATTGCGACCGGGTCCGACTGACGGCCGACGGACAGTTCCGCACATGCCTGTTCGCCACCGACGAGTTCGACCTGCGCGACGCCATGCGCAGCGGCGAGACCGACGACCAGCTCGCCGCACGCATCGAGGCGGCGGTCGGCACCAAGTGGGCGGGGCACCAGATCAACCAGGTCAACTTCATCCGTCCGCAACGCTCGATGAGCCAGATCGGCGGCTGAGCGTGCGCCGCACGGCAGCGGTCGCAGTGTCCGCCGCCGTGCTCGGCATCGGCGCAGTCGTCGTCGCCGCGATCTCGGCGATCGACGAGCCCGCCACCGTCGGCGAGCAGGCCGACCGCGTCCTCCCGCCCGGGCCGAGAGTCGGCGGCTGCCCGGTGTTCCCGGGTGACAACGCGTGGAACCAGGAGATCGCCGACACGCCGCTCCACCCGGACTCCGACGCGATCATCGCCCGCATCAACTCGTCGGGCGGCACCCGACTGCACCCCGACTTCGGCGAGAACCCGGACTTCGGCATCCCCTTCGTGGTCGTGCCGGCCGACCAGCCCGAGGTGGCGATCGAGTACCGGGCCTTCGGCGACGAGAGCGATCCCGGGCCCTTCCCGATCCCGCTCGACGCCCCCGTCGAGGGTGGCGCGGGTGCCGGCGGTGATCGTCACGTGCTGGTGCTGCGGTCGGGCACCTGCGAGCTCTTCGAGCTGTACCGGGCGTTCCGGTCGGGCGGTGGCTGGGCCGCCGACAGCGGCGCCCGGTTCGACCTCACCTCGAACGACCTGCGCCCGCTCGGTTGGACGAGCGCCGACGCGGCCGGGTTGCCGATCCTGCCCGGGCTGGTCCGCTACGACGAGGTGGCCGCAGGGGAGATCCGCCACGCGATCCGCATCACCTTCTCACGGACCCGTCGCGGTTACGTGTTGCCGGCGACGCACTTCGCCTCCGATCGCACCGACGCCGACCTGCCGCCGATGGGTCTGCGGCTGCGACTGACGTCGTCGTACGACACGTCGGGCCTGACCGGCCAGGCCCGGGTGATCGCGGTGGCGATGCAGCGCTACGGGGTGATCGTCGCCGACAACGGCTCGAACTGGTTCTTCCAGGGTGCTCCCAGCCCCGGCTGGGACGACGACGATCTCGGCCAGCTCAAGGGGATCCCCGGCTCGGCGTTCGAGGTGGTCGACACCGGTCCCGTCCTCGGCACGTGAGCGTGTCCGGCGGGGCGGATCGCCCGGGTCGGGTGTGCGCCGCGCACTAGCCTCGGCCGTGCATGAACGACGACCTCGAGTTCACCCATCTCGATCCGCTCGGCCACGCCCGCATGGTCGACGTCACCCCGAAGGAACCCTCGCACCGGCGTGCCGTGGCGCGCTGCAAGGTGTTCATGAAGCCCGAGACCACAGCAGCGATCGCCAACCGCGAGGTCAAGAAGGGCGACGTGCTCGCCGTCGCCAGGGTGGCCGGCATCCAGGCCGCCAAGCGCACCGCCGACATCATCCCGCTGTGCCACCCGCTGCTGGTCGGGGCGGTCTCGGTCAGCTTCGACATCGGCGACGACCACGTGGCCGTCGAGGTGTTCGTCGACACGGTCGATCGCACCGGGGTCGAGATGGAGGCGCTGCACGCCTGCTCGACCGCGGCGCTGACGATCTACGACATGTGCAAGTCGGCCGATCGGGGCATGACGATCGGCGAGCTCGCGCTCTGGGAGAAGACCGGCGGGCGGTCCGGCACGTACCGCCGGGCGGAGGACTGACCGTTGCGTGCGCCGGCGGCGTGGTCGCCCCGTGAACACCGGGTGACGCGGGTGTGACGATTGCCACGTTTCGCGTTGCCAGATCTGTTACGAATGTCGTAGAATCGTAATGAAACGTTGTTCTCCGACTCCGCCGCGGTGTTGCCGCCGCCGTCACGTCGAGACGACGCCGCTCGCGTCCCTGCACCCAATCGAAGGATTCTGAAACATGGGCGAACTCGTCCTGCTGGTCATCGGAGCTGCCTGGGCAGCCGTGCTGATCCCGCCGCTCCTCCGCAGTCGCATCGAGAACCGGCCCAACTCGTCGGTCACCGACTTCCGCCGTCAGCTCAACAAGCTCGAGAGCACGGTGCCGAGTCGCGCCGGTGCGCCGATGCGCGGCATGGCCCGCCCGCTCGCGCAGACGCCGCTGCAGCGCCCGGCGGCCGGTGGACGCCCCGGCATGCAGCCGGCCCAGATCCGTCGCAGCGCCGGGCGCAGCCACGGTGGCCGCACCGCGACGCTCGCGCCGCCGCACCAGCCGACCCAGCGCCGCCGCACGCACGGCGACCCGACCGGCGGGCACCCTCGCCCGCACCACGAGCAGGGTCAGCAGCACCGCCAGACCCACGTCGCGCGTCACGGCATGTCAGCGGCCGAGCAACTGCGCCGCCGGCGGTCGAACGTGCTGTTCATGCTCGTGCTCGTCGCCGGCAGCACCCTCTTCCTCGCCGCCACCACCCAGGCCGCGGCGATGCTGTACCTGTTCGCACTCGCCTTCCTGGCGCTGTGCGGGTACGCCTACCTGCTCTCGCAGGCCCGCCAGCGGGAGGCCCAGAGTTGGCCGACCGACTGGATGCACTCCTGACGATCCCGACTCGGCGCCGGTAGACTCACCGGCCGACACACGGGGCTGTAGCTCAGTTGGCAGAGCGCGTCGTTCGCAATGACGAGGTCAGGGGTTCAATTCCCCTCAGCTCCACTCTTCGGGATTCGGGCGAGTGACCGCTGGGCCGGATCGCCCCCGAATCGCTCCCTGACCCAGGACGTCCGACAGGGTGCGTCGACGTCCGCCGACGTCGATGGAGCGTTGCTCCGAGCTCGAGGATGACTCGGCCACGCGCACGCGTATCCGGTTCCGTGGGGACGACGACTCCCGCATCGAGGTGCGGGGGAGCCGACGGCAAGGTCGAACACGCCATCAGCTGACGAGACTCGCGACAGGCCGACGCGACGGTGGCCGACGGGTGGAGGGACGGCATCGGCGATGAACGCGTCGGGCATGGGCCCAACAACACGCGACCGGGTCAGACGCCCCCCGGTCGATGACCATCGACACACGCGTCACGCCAGGTCAGGGACTTTGGTCCCAACGCAAAGTGACCTACCTCTCACCGACCGTGACGTTGTCCCCTGAACATTTGCGCACGCAAGGGAACATACTCGGATCAGCACTTCGTGAACGGTTTCACGAAGTGACCCCGATCAGAAAGGGTTGCCAACATGCTCAGGAAGCCGCTCGGGCTCCTAGGAGTCTTCATGATCATCGTCGGGATCGGCTACTTCGTCGGTGCCGGCTGGGCGTGGACCAAGGTCGACGCCGGCTACAACTCGCTCGAGGCGTTCAGCGCCGCCCAGAACGTCGAGCTCAACTACAACGACGACGGCGAGCTCGTCGATCGCGGCACCACCGAAGGTGCGCAGGCGATCATGCAACTCCTCGAAGACGACTGGAACTTCCCGGTCGTGATGGGCGCCGGCGGCCTCGACCCCAACGACCCCGTCGTCAACAACCAGAGCGAGTACATGTACCAGATGGCGACGATCGTCTACCACGTGCTGCACGGCGAGCAGACGGTCATGCTCGACCAGGCGGGCATCGACGCCGCGATCGAGTCCGGCCAGCTCGGGGCCGACGGCACCTACAACGGCGTCGTCAGCGCCTACCAGGGCCAGGTGCTCGAGCCCGGCGCCTACACCGTCCCGGTCGACGGTCGCTACTGGACCGGCTTCAACCGCATGGACCTGCTCGACGGCCCCGCCCGTAGCCAGGCCTGGAGCGGCACCGCCCACGCACTCGTCGGCGAGCTCGGCGTCGGCGCCGTCACCCACAGCACCCTCCAGCTCTCGCTCGGCGTCGTGTTCCTCCTCCTCGGTCTCGGTGCGATCTGCACCGTGATGGGCGCCGCCTTCGTCTGGCACGTCCGGCGCGAAGACGGCAAGCAGATCCCCGACACCGTGCCCGAGGCCTTCCTCACCGAGACCATCGAGGGCAAGGAGTCCGCCACGGCCTGACGGCCTCCGAAGTCGACCACACGTCCCATCAGCGTCGGTCGGTCCGCCACGACCGACACCGAGCAACCCGGGTGGGCCCCTCTTCTGCAGGGGCCCACTCGGGTGTCTTCGCGTCGGGAGCGCGAACAGGACACGACCGACGCGTCGCATCGAAGCGGCTTCGCGGTTCCCTCAGCTCCACTCCGCAGTCGAGTTCCTCGTGCGTCGGCCGATGGCGCACGCTCACAACGTGAGCTCCTGCGAGTCGGTGAATTGGGCCCGGGCAGTCGGTGGGCCGATGGCGCTTGCGGGAAGCGACGCCGTGTGCGCATGTGGGTGGTGTGAGGACGAACCCCCGACGCTTCGCGATCGGGGCCGCGCTGCTCGCAGCAGTCGGTGCCTGCGGCGGCTCCGCCGACGAGACGCTGCCGCGTCCGGCGGCAGCACCGGACGAGTCGACGACGTCGACGACGGACGCTGCGACCACCACGACGGCGGCATCGACCACGACGGTCGCCGTCGAATCGGCGGGCCCGGCGCCCACGACGACGTCGACGACCACGACGACGACCTTGCCCGGCGAGCCGGTCGACGTCGCCATCGCCGGGACCGTGGCCCACGTGCCGGGCGTCGCCTTCGACGAGACGTTCGTGGTCAGGACCCTCCCGGGCGACGAGCAGCCGGAGGCCGCATCGCTGCCGGCGCTGACGCCGCTCGTGTTCACCGGCCGCGCCCAGGAGATCGACAGCGGTCGGACGCAGGTGCCCTGGGTGGAGGTCACCGCCGGTGACGTGACCGGGTGGATCTCCCAGTGGTCGCTCGTCTACCTCGGCGCACCGAGGGACATCACCGACGAGGTCGTGTCGGCGATCGGGATGCAGCCGACCGCTCCGACGATGCTCGAGCTCGGCCAGATGGTCCTCGACGCCGACCCCGAGACGCCGCCCCCGGATGTGGTGCTCGCGGCCGCGCCGGGCGACGGACCGACCGCCGAGGTCGTGTACGACGTGTTCCCCGACGAGGCGTTCGGTGACGACGCCGCTCGTGGTGCTCGGCTACGGGTCACAGGTCGCCAGGTGCCCGCCGACGACCTCCCGGAGACCGCGTTCGCCGCCTCGGTCGAGTACGAGCTGGTGTCGGTCGAGGCATCCAGCCTCTGCACCCGTGGCGTCGATGCCGCGACCGGGGCCTGCATCTGACGACGGCCTGCGGAACGCCGTCGGCGCGCCGCCGAGCCGGTACTGCGGCCGCGTCGATCAACCGGCCGACCCGGACGGCCCGCCGCCGACTCGCGCGAGTGCGCCGTCGAGCTTCTCGAGGGCCTCGTCGCAGTAGGCGTCGTCGACCAGGAGGCCGAGCTTGAACTGGAGGACGCTGCGGTCGAATCCGGCCGGCATCGCCCACAGCCCGGCGCGGTAGAGCTCGGCGGCCATGACGAGCGCGCCGTGGTCGCCCGCGAACCGGAGTGCGAAGATCACACCGAGCTGCCGGATCTCGACGAGGTGGGCATGCCGCTCGGCCAGCTCGTCGAGGCCGGCGCGCAGGCGGGCTGCGTTCCGCTCGACGAGCTGCGTCGTTGCCGGACGGGTGGCGATCTCGAGTGCCGTGAGGGCGATGCGGCAGCCGAGCTCCGAGCCGCCGAAGGTGGAGACGTACCCCCAGCCGTCCTCGTGCAGCCAACCGGCGGCATCGGGGGAGAGGACCAGCACGCCGATCGGGTAGAGGCCGCCGCCGAGCCCCTTGCCGGTCACGAGCATGTCGGGCTCGGCATCGAAGTGCTCGATCGCCCACAGCCTGCCGGACCGTCCGAGGCCGGTCTGGACCTCGTCGACGAGGAGCAGGGTGCCGTGCTCGTCGCAGAGCCGACGCGCCTCGGCGTAGAAGCCGGGTTCGGGGATCGGGAAGCCGGCTGTGGCCGGGAGTGGCTCGGCCATGAAGAGGGCGACGTCGTCATCGCAGAGGGTGTCGGCGAGCGCGTCGGCGTCGCTGAAGGGGACCCGCACGAAGTCGTCGTCGAACGCGCTGTCGAAGAAGCGGGCGTGGTCGTCGTTGCCCGCTGCGCCCGAGAGGCCGGAGCGGCCGTGGTAGCCGCGCTCGAACGAGACGACCTTGCGGCGGCCGGTGGCGCGGCGAGCGGACTTGATCGCCATGTCGATGGCCTCGCTGCCGCTGGGTGCGAGCACGCTGTACTGGAGGTCGCCGGGCGTGAGCTCGGCGAGGCGCTCCGCGAGCAGGGCGCGTGCCTCGCTGGGGAAGTGGTGGTTCCCGACGTCGAGCGTCCGCACGGCGTCCACGAGCTCGGCGACCAGCTCGGGGTTGCGGTGGCCGAAGTTGAACGTGCCGCCGTTGAGGTGCAGATCCTGCAGCTCGTGGCCGTCGACGTCCCAGATGCGGTACCCCTCGCGGCGACCGATCACGAGCGGTACGCCCGCCCCGAGCCACGTCGCCACGCGATGGGGCATCAGGTAGTCGTGCGAGCGGCGGAGGATGTCCTGCTTGTGCTCGGACATCCCGGCGAGGTGCCGCTCGAGGTCCGGTGGCATCGGGGTGGCTCCCATGGGTGTCGGGCCCTTCCGTGACTCGGACGAGATCTGTTCCATGTGTACCACTCGCGGTCCGGTTCAGGCGCCCGACTCGATGTCGTACAGGGTCCAGATGAACCACTCGTAAGGGCGTCGACGCACGGTCTCCTGCCACCACCGTTCGACGGCCTGCAGGCGCTTCAGGCGCGGGAACGTCGCGACGTCGTCCTCGTAATGCCGCTGCGCCTCGCGGGCCGTGATCGGCCGGTCGAGGTCGATGCGGCGGTTCAGCGCGGTCAGCATCGGGTCGACCCACGCCGTCAGGCCCTCCCGGATCAGGTTGGCCACGATGTCGACCGCCACACCCCGCGGCTGCGACCACCGGTCGATGGTCGCGGTGAGCTCCCGCATCGCCGACCGGCGGGCGGGGGCCGGGATCATCTTGGCGAAGGGCCGCATGTCGAAGCGGAGGCGTCCGTCGGGGGTCCACAGGAACGGTGTGCCGACATCGACGAGCGTCGCCGTCGCCCCGTCCCACGAGAAGTTGGTGACCTGGGCGTCGATGCTGAACGTCGGGTCGACGACGCCGAGAGCGTCGGCCACTGCGGCCAGGAACGGGTGATCGGGGTCAGGTTCTGCCGCCGCGAGCACCTGGTTGCCGAACGAGGACGGCTCGAGCATCGGTTGCACGACGTAGCCGACGACACCGCGCGGATGCTCGGTCGCCATCACCGTGGTGTCGGGGATCGCCAGACCGCACGCCCGCACCCGGTCGACGTACTCGTCGACGAGCGATGCATACCGCCGGAACTCATCGTCGGTGAACGGCGTGATCCGCTTGCAGGCGAACCGGGGTTCGTCGAACGGCCAGCCGAGCGCGATGGTGATCTCGCCGCGGCCGACGACATGCAACGTCGAGTCGTCCCGGGCCCGCAGCGCGTCGGCGACGGCGGCCTCGAGCGCCGCGAGCTCGGCCTGGCTCATCTCGATCTCGTGCATTGGCCGTCACCCCTCTCGGCCGTCGAACCGGACGCTAATACGGGCGCACTCGGCCGAGCGTTCCCAGGTCGGCGGCTCGGTCGTCGAGGGGCCCGGTGACGTAGGCCCCTACCGCGTTCGGGGGCGTCGGAGGAGGATCGAGACAGGGTCTCCGAGCCGAACGTGTCGCTGCTGCCGGCCGGGGACTCGACCGTGGCCCCCGTGCCGTGAAGGAGGCAGTCATGGCCATCTCAACCCCGCCCGAGGCGCGTCAGACGCAGGCAGGTCCGAGACAGCGCGCGGAGCCGTCGCGATCGGAGTGGGTCGCGGACCGCGAGTTGCTCCGGTGGGGCGGGGTCTCGGGACTGGCAGGTGTGGTCAGCATGATCGGCGCGATCGTCGTCGTGGTCGCGCTCGGGCTGCCGGACGCGTCCGACTCCGAGACGCTCACCGACTTCGCCGACATCGAGTCGGGCCGCATCGCCGAGCACTTCTTCTACCTCGGCGCGCTGGTGGCGTTCGCCCTCCACGTGTTCGTCCTGCATCGCGTACTCAGGGCGACCCACCAGGCCGCCGCCCTGTTCGGCACGGTCACGGCTGCGTTCGGGTTCGTGATCCTGGCGGCCAGCTCGGTGCTGCACATGTCGACGTCGCCGCTGTCGGACCTGTACACCGATCCGGACACGCCCGCCGAGGACCTGCCGGCGATCGAGTACGCCTGGCACGGCGCCCAGAGCGTGTTCGACACGATGCTGGCGACGGGCCTGCTGCTCGTCCCGATCGGAATCGTCCTGCTCGGCGTCGCGATGTGGCGAGCACCGGCGTTCGGCTCCGGCGTCGCCACGTTCGCCCTCGTGGTCGGCGCGGTGGGCACCCTCGGAGCGGCGATCGAGATCGTCGTTCCCGGATCGGACGTCTCCGCCGCCAGCGTGTTCGCGATCGTGCTGTTCCATCTCGTCACGGGCTGGTGGACGTTCAGGCTCGGCGACCAGGAGCGCGTCCAAGTCGCCAGCGACGAGCCGACCCCGGTCGGTTGACGACACGGACGCCGTGGTCCGACGGGGCCGAGCGATGGCCGCTCGCCCGCCGGCGGGCGACCGGGCCCTCCCGCCGAGACGGGCGGACGATGGAGGTGGATCGAGACGGAGACGCCATGGGTGATGGCGGACGGAGCGGGCGTGCGGGCGTGGAGGCGTGTCGGAGCGGCCGCCGTGGCGATCGCCGGGACCGCGCTCACCGCGTCGTGTGTGGTGTCGTGGCTGGTCAAGGCCGAGGTCGTCGACATCGAGAGCTTCACCGATCCCGGTTGACTGCTCCTGATCTTCCTGACGTTCGGCGGCGTGGCCCTGCTCGCGACGGGTGTGAGGGACTTCCTGCGGCACTGACCCGCTGACCTGCCGGAGACGACCGGTCGTCAGTCGGTGGACCAGGTGTCGACGGTGGCGTGCATGGCGTCGACGATGCGGTCGATCTCGGCTTCGTCGCCGGCGCCCCGGGTGGTGACGTCGAGCCCCAGCATCCAGGTGACCAGGAGCTCGGTGCGCTGGGCGATGAGCTCCTCGCTGCCTCCGGCACGCTCGACGAGGCGCCGCGTGAAGCGTCGAACCGCGTCGCGGTACGCGGGACCGAAGTCCTCGAAGCCGGGGGTCGTGCCGCCGAGCTCGGTGGAGGAGGCGACGAGCAGGCAGCCGTGGCGGCTGGTGCCGGACACGACGTCGTCGCGGAGCAACGAGAGGAACGTGTGGATGCCCTCGATGCCGGGGCCGACGCCGTCGACGAGCTGCCCGAACATCTCGATCCGGGTGTTCATGTAGCGGCGGAGGACCGTCGCGAACAGCTCCTCCTTGGAGCCGAAGATCCGGTACAGGCTGGGCTTGTGCACGCCGCTCGACTCGACGAGGTCAGCGACTGAGGTCTGCGAGTAGCCCTTGCGCCAGAAGAGCGCGGTCAGCTCGTCGAGCGCGGTTTCCTCGTCGAAGGTGCGGGGTCGACCGCGGGGTCGGGCGGGTGCGTCGCTCATGTCTTCATCAGGGCGCAGGGATTATCGAACCTCATGGTAACAAATCTCTTGACACTTTGGAACCGTTCGGTTCTAATGAGCGTCACGAACGCACGGAGGAGGCCGACCGATGACCCAGACCCGCGAACCACTCGCCCCGTTCCTCACCGAGCCGTCACGGATCGGCACCGAGATCAGCGTGACGGGCAAGTGGGTGCCGACGAAGCCCGGAGGGCGGTTCCGGAAGTCGGACGAGACGAAGGAGATGCTCCAGGAGTGGGAGGACATCCACGCCGGCGCCCGCGCCGACGAGGGTGTGCTGGCGACCGAGATCAACCATGCGGTCGGCGAGGACGCCGTGCTCGTGCACCACGTGTTCCGCGACGCCGATGCGATGGTGCACTACTTCGCGACGACGGCGACCGCCCACATGGGCGCCCTCACGAAGGTGGCGAAGCCGGAGCTGCATCTCGTGCGGGGCGTCGAGGTGCCGGCGGCGGCGCGGGAGGCAATCTCCGCGAAGGGTGTGCCGGTCGCGTTGGGCGAGCTGATCTACGGGTTCGTGAAGCACGACTACCGGCGACCCGATCCCGAGACGGCGATCCAGGTGACCGCGAAGTGGACCTGCACGCCCGACGACGGCTCGCGGCTGGACGAGCTCGAGCACTGGTGGCAGCAAGTCGCCACCGATGCCCACTCGATGGAAGAGGGGATGGTGCGGTTCGAGGCCTACCGGGTGGCGGGCGAGGACGCGCTGATCATCCACGAGACGTTCGAGGACACGAGCGAGCTGAAGTTCCACCTCACGAAGGGCACGGCCGACAAGTACAAGAAGGACATCGACCGGATCGCATCGCCCGAGGTGTACTTCTTCCGGGGGCCGGTCTCGTGGACGATCCGGACCTACTCGAAGTTCATGCACCTGCCGGCCACGTACTCCAGCCTCGGGAGCAACCACACGCGGGCCGGTGGCACGATGAGCGAGGGAACGACCGCATAGCCCGAGACCGACCGTCAGCGGTCGGCGTCGTGGCGGAGCTCGTCGATCGCATCGTCGAGATCGTGCCTGGAGCCGGCGCGGCTCGCCAGGTCGTGGGGGTCGAACCCCTGTTCCACGACGAGTCGCCGTGACGCAGCGACGTACCACGGGAGCCCCCCGGCTCGTGGGGTCTCATCGCTGGAGAGCTGTCGAACCGCATCGACGACGGGTTGTTCGAAGCCCCACAGCGTGAGCAGGTGGGCGCCGACCTCGAACCGGTCACCGCCGAAGATCGCTCGCTCGGCACCGAGGTAGGTCGAGACGTTGACTGGTTGGGCGATGCTCGGGGCGATGTCGGGGACGCGGCCCAGGACGAGCAGACCGATCTCCGACACCACGCCGGTGAGGTACGCCACGGCCGAGGTCTCCGACGAGGCGCGATCGCGGATCGCCAGCGCACGCGCGCCGAGCGCCACCGCTCTCGACCGGCCGGCGAGTCGGTCCAGATCGACCCACGTGTCGACGTCTTCGTCGGGCTGGAACAGCCGGTTGCCGAGCACGACGAAGCGAATCAGGTCGAGGCCCACCAAGGTGATCGCTCGGCTCACCGACGTGACCCGTTCGGCCATCCCGTACAGCGAGGAGTTGACGAGCCGCAGGACCTCGCCGGTCAGCGCCACGTCCTGAGCGATCTCGTTGGCGAGGAGGTCGGCGGAGCAATCCTCCGCCAGGATCATCTCGCCGAGCCGCACGAACATCGCCGGTGGACTCGGCAGGTGATCGACTCGTCCGACCAACGTCCTGACCGGATCGCGCAGGGTGGTGCTGGCCGCGCTCCGGACGTGGTCGATCAGATCGACGAGGACCTCGATGTCCACGGGCACCGACACGAACTGATGGGCGACGCCGATCAGACCGAGCACCACACCACGATCGGATCGGCCCGACAGGACGACCCGAGCGGTGTGCGGGGAGATCCGACGCACCTCGTCGAGGAGATCGGCCACCGGGAGCGCGGACACGTCCACGTGCGTGGCCACGACGTCGACGCGCGGGAGTTCGTCGAACAGCGCGAGCGCCGCCTGTCCGGTCTCGACGACGTGCACGTCCCACACGTCCTGCCGACGGGTCATGGCGGCACGCATCGGCTCGACGACTGCGGGGTCGCTGCCGACGAACACGACCGTTGCCGTACCGTTGGCAGCTGTCTCGTCCACGCCGGGATCGTCGACCACGGCCTGGAACGCCCCGGACTTCACCGAACTCATCGACCCTCCGTCAGGGCTCGGCCCGCGTCGGGCAGATCTCCGACCACGTGGCCGACCTGCACACGTTCGGGTTTCCAGATGCTCGGCACGGTCGCCCATTCCTCCTCGATGCGTGCGACCCTGGCACCGACGCACACCTTCCAACGGTCCGGACGTCGTCGCCGCAGGCCCGCAGGCGCGGGTCGCTCGTAGCATGCTCGAATGGCCCTGGAGTTGGAGCAGGTCGTGATCGATGCTCGCGATCCTGTGGCGCTCGGCCGGTGGTGGGCCGACGCGCTCGGCTGGGTGATCGTGAGCGACGACGCTCACGAGTTCGAGATCCGGGCGACGCCCGACCGGTTGCCCGGGATCCTCTTCGAACCGGTCGACGCGAGGAAGCCGACGGAGAAGAACCGACTCCACCTGGACTTCCGACCAGGGGACCAGGACGCGGAGGTGCACCGACTCCTCGCGCTCGGGGCCTCACGCGTCGACGTGGGACAGGGCGACGTGACGTGGATCGTCTTGGCCGACCCCGAAGGCAACGAGTTCTGCGTGCTGAGGGCTCGGCAAGCGTCCTCGTAGCCCGCCCGCCGCTCGTCGCAGGAACCCTCGACCGACACGCACGGCTTGACGTCAACCGTGGTCGAAGTCGTACGGTCGCTGGCATGTCCGCACCGCACCGTCCCGTCCGCATCGGCGTCCAACTGCATCCCCAGCACGCCGACTACGCCGCCATCCGTGATGCCGTCGCCCGGGCCGAGGACCTGGGCGCCGACGTCGTCTACAACTGGGACCACTTCTTCCCCCTGTACGGCGACGCCGACGGCAAGCACTTCGAGGCCTGGACGATGTTGGCGGCGTGGGCGGAACAGACGTCGCGGATCGAGATCGGCTGTCTCGTCACGTGCAACTCGTACCGCAACCCGAACCTGCTCGCCGACATGGCTCGCTCGATCGACCACATCAGCGGCGGCCGGCTGATCCTCGGCATGGGATCCGGATGGTTCGAGCGCGACTACGACGAGTACGGCTACGAGTTCGGGACGGTCGGGAGCCGCCTCGACCGGCTCGGGGAGAACCTGCCGGTGATCAAGGACCGGTGGTCGAAGCTCAATCCGGCACCCAGCCGCGACATCCCGATCCTGATCGGCGGTGTCGGCCCGAGGAAGACGCTCCGCTTCGTCGCCGAGCATGCGCAGATCTGGCATGCCTTGTTCCCCGGGTCACCCGGCGACGTCAGCGGCTCGGTCGACACCCTGCGGAACTGGTGCGCCGAGTACGGCCGGGACCCTGCGGAGATCGAGGCCGGCATCGGGCTCCAGCCCGGCGACGCACCGCGGGTGCTCGCCGAGCACGCCGACGAGTACCTGTCGCTGGGGTTCACCCAGTTCACGTTCGGGACGAACGGACCCGACTACTCGTACGCGGGTCTCGAGGACTGGCTCGCCTGGCGCGACGACGTCAACGCTCGCTGAGCGGGCGATCGCGTGAGGTTCCTGCGCACGATTGGCGCAACAGCCTCACGCGTTCGAAGCCGTTGACGACATCTGGTCGACGAGACGGGCGAGGCGGGCGGTGAAGATGTCGTAGCGGTCGCACCGGTCGACCGGCACCACGGCGATCTCGTGGTCGAAGCGCATCCACGTCGGGTCGGAATCGTCGAAGGGTCGCCACTCGGGATGGTCCGCGGTCGGCGCACCGCCGTTGGGGTCGCCGGATCTCGCGAAGTCGGTCCAGTACCGCATCATCTCGGCCGACAGCGCACGGTCGTCGGCGGTCATCGGGAGGACGGGCGCGACGCGGCTGCCGTGGACGAACGCCAGCTCCGCGGCGTGGTAGGCGCCGACGGTCTGCGTCGGCGAGGGCGGCGTGCGGGCGAACAGGTAGAGGAAGGCGGGGTGGCCGGCCCGCCGGTGGTGCCGCACGTAGTGGTACACCGGGCCGCCGAACAGGGTGTCGCCGGCGAAGGCCTCCTCGGCGATCGGGTCGCGCCGGTCGAGGCCGGGGTAGTGGGCGAGGAGGCCGTCGACGTCGTCGCCGAAGTCGGCGGCGATCTCGGGCTGGAGACGGTCGTCGGGGATCGGCCGGAAGCGGTACTCGGCCATCGGGGCGTCGAACAGCGACTGGATGATCGACCCTTCCTCGGCGGTCGAGCCGATCATCAGCGGGACCGGGGCCTGACGCCCGCCGGCGAACGCTGCGAACGGCGACTCGGGCAGGACGTGCCCGTCGATCACCGGGTACTGGTAGCCCAGCTTGAGGCTCGCCCGGGCGAGTGCGTAGAGCCGGTCGGGCGTCAGTGCGCGCAGGCGGGGGAGCTGATCGCGGCCGGTGGCACCGAGGGCGTCGGCGAAGCGGAGGCCTTGGTCGAGGGCGCTCTCCCAGGCGAGGAACGGCCGGTCGAGGTGGATCATCTGGCCGCTGTTGGCCGGGCTCTGCGGGATCGCGCGGTGGAAGAGCCCGCGGGCGAGCGGCGACGTCATCATGTGCATGACCGACTCGCCGCCGGCCGACTCACCGAAGATCGTGACGTTGCCGGGGTCACCGCCGAAGGCGGCGATGTTGTCGCGCACCCACTCGAGCGCCGCGATCTGGTCGAGCGTGCCGTAGTTGCCGGCGACGCCGTGCTCGGACTCGTCGACGAGCTCGGGGTGGGCGAAGTAGCCCATCACGCCGAGCCGGTAGTTGACCGCGACGGTGACGACGCCATGGCGGGCGAGGGCGTTCGACTCGAAGAGGATCTCGGTGCTGCTGCCGTCCTGGTGGTCGCCGCCGTGGATCCACACCATCACCGGCAGCCTGGCGGCGGGGTCGGGGGAAGGTGTGCGCACGGTGAGATGAAGGCAGTCCTCGCTCTGAGGCGGCTTCGGCGCCCGCTTGACGAGCGCCTCGATCGACCGGGTTCGGGCGGCGCTCCAGCCGTGCCTGCTGAGGAGCGCGTGCAGGAACTTCTCGAGCCCGACCTCGTGCTGGATCGCGGACGGGCCGGCCTTGGTCGCTGCGCGGACGCCGCTCCAGGGTGCGGCGAGTTGCGGCGGCCGCCATCGCAGGTCACCGACCGGCGGGGCGGCGTACGGGACGCCGCGGAACACCGCGACCTCTCCCTTCGCCGCCCACCGGCCGGCCAGGCGCCCCTGGTCGATCTCGACTTTCGGTGCGGGTCGTCCGACCATCGTGCCCTCCCGATCTGTGACTGGGCGCTCGTCACCCGGCCGCGAGCGTACCGTCGGCCCGCTGGCTGGGTCCGTGCCAGGGCACGATCCCGTCGCCGCTCGCCGAGGCGCCTCGGATCCTGGGATGCCCGCCGATCCCGGCCTTCTTCGAATCCGAACCGTCGTTGCTCGGCCTCACGACCCACTCCATGCCGGCCGGGGTGTGGGAAGCTGGTGCGGGCGATCGGTGATGAGCGTGCGGACCTGGATCGAACGAGTGCTCGGCGGCGGGGCCGAGGACGCCGACCCGGACGAGTTCGTCGAGTTCGCCGTCGTGCGCATCACCGAGGGTCCGATGCTCGTCGCCCGCCTGCAGCAGGCCGGCATCGACGCGATCGGCGACGAGGCCTTCAGCTACGTCACCGACAGCACGAGCCAGTATCGAGTGATGGTGCGACGCCGGGATGTCGACACAGCCGCCCGCGTGCGGGCCTGACGCACCTCACGTTCGGGTCGGGCGTCGACGACTCATCGGCCTCAGCGCTCGCGGACGTCGGCGAGCACGACCGGGTCGGTGTGCCCCTCCCATGTGGCCGTGAGGCCGATGGCGGGGCGCGGTCCGGGGACGAGGCGCCGGAACACGGTCATCTCGAACCGGTCGTTGTGGAACACGATCTCCGTCGGGTCGCTGGCGGGTTGTGCTTCGAAGCCGTCGACCGCGACTCGTTCCTGCGTCCAACCCCCACCCTGGATGCGCACGCCGGCCGGCGCGACGAGCCAGCGACCGTCGACCTCGACCATGCCGATCGCCTCGCCCTGCCCGGTCATGGCGACGGCGGCGAGCATCACGACGAACTGCGGGTCCGCCAGCCCGTCGTACACCCAGCGCGTGCCGAGCGCTGAGTGCTCGGTCTGGCCGACGAGGGAGGCGTCGGCCCCCTCGACCGGTGCCTCCCGGTAGGTCAGCGGCACCTGGAGCAGCATTCCGCCCGCGCTGACGACGTGGGTCTCCATGCCGACCCGCCCCTCGGGGTCGTCGAAGCGGAAGGCGCCGATGACCTCCAGGGGGGCGTCGGCCGGCGGACCCCACGGCTGGGTCGGCGCCCATTCGGCGATGAGCTCGGCCTTGGTCGGCGTCAGGGTCGCACGATGGAAGAGAGCCATGGGTCGAGACTATGGCAGGTTGCCCCGGGTCGCCGGCCGGATCGAGCGCCCGGAGGCTCTGTGCGGCGAGCCTCCGGCCGGAGGGGTGCACGCGACGTACATCGCGCGTGTCCGGTCGAACAAGGGACTCCGCCTCTAGCGGCCCGGGCTGCCGTTCTGCGCACGATGGCGAAGGTGGGTTCCGCCCACTCGCCAACGTCACAGCAGCGCCCGAGCAGCGGAGGTGTGAGCGCAGATGAAACCGGACATCGTCATCCACGACCCGACCGATTCGGTCGGCGTGGCCGTGGTCGAGGGGATCGAGGCGGACCAGGAGTTGGCCGTCTGGATCATGGACACGAACGAGTCGGCGTCGGTGGTGTCGAAGGAACCGATCCCGCTCGGGCACAAGATCGCCATGGTGAACCTCACCGACGGCGACACCCTCGTCAAGTACGGCCACGACATCGGGCGGATGATCGCCAGCTGTCCGATCGGCGGCCACGTCCACGTCCACAACGCCAAGACCAAGCGGTGGTGAGCACGATGACCGACGGAACCAGCGCCAGGACCATCCACGCCTTCCGCCGCGACGACGGGCGGGTCGGCATCCGCAACCACGTCATCGTCCTCCCGGTGGATGACATCTCGAACGCCTGCGCCGAGAAGGTCGCCGCCAACGTCGAGGGCACGCTCGCGCTCCCGCACGCGTACGGCCGCCTCCAGTTCGGCCCCGACCTCGAGCTGACGTTCGACACGCTGATCGGTACCGGCGCCAATCCCAACGTCGCTGCGGCGATCGTGATCGGCATCGAACCGAAGTGGACCCAGCGCGTCGTCGACGGCATCGCCAAGACCGGCAAGCCGGTGGCCGGCTTCTCGATCGAGGAGCACGGCGATCTCGAGATCGCGGCCGTCGCCGGCCGCAAGGCGCAGGAGTTCGTGCAGTACGCCACCGAGCTGCAACGCGAGGAGGTGCCGCTCAGCGCACTGTGGATCGCCGCCAAGTGTGGCGAGTCAGACACGACCTCCGGCCTCGCCAGCAACCCCACGGTCGGCAACCTGATGGACAAGCTCGAACCGCAGGGCAACTACCTGTGCTTCGGCGAGACGTCCGAGCTGACCGGCGCCGAGATGGTGTGCGCCGAGCGCGCGGCCACGCCCGAGGTGCGCGAGAAGTTCCTCGAGACGTGGAACGCGTACAACGACATGATCAACCGTCACAAGACGAGCGACCTGTCCGAGAGCCAGCCGACCGCCGGCAACATCGCCGGCGGCCTCACCACGATCGAGGAGAAGGCGTTCGGCAACCTCCAGAAGATCGGCAAGACGTCGCAGTTCATCGACGTGCTCACGCCCGCCCAGCCGCCGACCAAGGGCCCCGGGCTGTACTTCATGGACACGTCGTCAGCGGCTGCCGAGTGCAACACGCTGCAGGCCGCCGCCGGCTTCGCGCTCCACATCTTCACCACCGGCCAGGGCAACATCATCGGTCACCCGATCATGCCGGTCGTCAAGGTCACCGCCAATCCCCGAACCGCGCGGCTGATGGCCGATCACATCGACGTCGACGTGTCCGGCCTGCTGCGCGGCGAGCTGACCCTCGACGAGGCCGGCGACAACCTGATCGACGTGGTCGTGCGCACCGCCAACGGCCGCATGACGTGCGCCGAGACGCTCGGCCACCGCGAGTTCATCTTCACCAAGCTCTACCAGAGCGCCTAACCGTTACAGAGGGTGTCAGACACCTTCTGTAACACGTTCCAGTACTGCGACCGGGAGGCGGCGGTCGGTGAGCTCTTGGTAGCTGGCGAAGTCGGGGTAGCCCGCGGTCAGGAGGCTCCAGCACTCGTCTCGCTCGTCGCCCTCCGGCAGCTCCCGCGCCGCGACCCACCACCGGTCGGCGCCGACCTGCACCTGGGTGCGCTCGGCCGCCATCAGGTTGCGATACCAGTTCGGCGTCTGGGGGTTGCCGCCGTTGGAGCCGCAGACGAGGAGGTCGTCGCCGCGGCGCACCAGCATCAGCATCACCGGTCGCGGCTCGCCGCTGGTCCGTCCGACGACGTCGAGCAGGAACACCGGCTTGCCGAGGAACTTCGGGAACCGCTTGCCGTCGCTCTTGCGGTAGCGCGCAACGTGTTGACGGGCCGACGCCTTCGCCAACCCTCCCATGCGGGTACTCAGGAAGTTGGCGATCCGGCCGGTGAACGACGGCATGCAAGGGACTCTAGAGCCGCATCGTTACGAGTTGTGCCTGGGGCTTCAGCGGAGAGGTACGCCTTGCGCGGCGAACGGCTTGCTCGTCGCCTTGCTTCGCAGGCGACTCCGTGCACGGCAACGGTTGGGTCGCCCCGCCTCTCGGCTGGGCTCCCTTGCACAACCCGTGACTATGCGACGGGGACGGCGTAGACGACGATGTTCTGGCGGTAGCGGCGGATGTCGGGATTGAAGTCGCCGCCGCAGGTGATCAGCACCAGCGTCTCGGGGCCCGTGTTGCGCCAGATCCGCTCACGGGGGAGTGCGTCCTTGTCGTACATCGTGCGCTCGGTGACCTCGTACGTGCGAGTGGTGCCGTCCTCGAGCGCCACGTCGACGCGGGCGCCGGGCTCGAGCTCGCCGAGCTTGAGGAACGGACCGAGATCGCCGTTCCAGGTGACGTGGGCCGCCAGCACGGTGGCGCCCTCGTGGCCCGGTGCGGCACCGTAGCGATACCAACCGATCTCGGTGGCGCCGGGCACTTCCAGCGCCCCGTCGTCGCGGAGCCCGACGTCGCGGACCGCGCCGTCGAGGCCGAGCTCGTCGATGACCAACCCGTTCGGGCGAACGCGCGGTTCGATGTCCTCGGGGATCGCCGTGCCGCGCTCGCCGACGAGCGCGGCGAGCGGCGAGAGCGGCACGGTCGACGTCGTGGTGGTCGGATCGGTGGCGGGGGTGGTCGGGTTCGTGTCCAGGGACTCGGCCGGCGCAGCCGGCGCCGACCGCTCGTCCGACCCGTCCGACTCATCCGACTCGGCCGACGACGTCACCAGCGGGGCGATCGTCGACGGGGGCGCCAGGGCGACGGCGTCCTCGACCACCAGGACGGCCGAGTCGTCGTCACCGCCGGCAACTGCGTAGACGCCGAGGCCCGCGCCCAGCACGGCCGCCCCGACGCCGAGCGCGAGCAACGCCCGACCCGCGGCCGTTGCACGGCGGTGGGGTCGGGCGTTGCTCGTCACGGGTGGGTTCAGCTCTCGACGGTGCGGCGGCGGAGCACGAACGCACCACCGGCCAGCACCATCATGCCCGCCGCTGCAGCCAGCAGCGCGGCATTCACCGAGTCACCCACCGGCTCACCGGTGTCGACCGCGGTCGGAGCGGGCGTCGCATCGCCGTCACCGGCCGACTCGAGCTCGACCGTCTGGGTCAGGAAGGTGAACGAACCGTCGTCGAGCGAGCCGACGGCGTAGACGATCAGGTTCACACCGGCCGACACGTTCACCGTCGGGACGTCGGCGATCGGGTCGCCGCCGGCCGGGGCGATCTGCGCACCGGCGATCTCGCCGGCCGGCACGTCGAGCTCGGCGCTGTCGCCGTTGGCGGCGCCCTCGATCGGGCGGGCGTCACCGAGCACCACGTCGACCGCAGGCGCTGCGGCGGTGTGGCGAACCGTCAGGCGTCCGTTGCCGTCACCGGCGTCGGCCTCGTTGTTCTCGAACGGCGTCACCGTCGGGTTGCCGTCGGCGTCGAGGTGTGCGATGACGGTCCAGTTGCCCGCGTCGGGCACGGCGAACTCGGCGACGGGGCCGATCACCACGTCTTCGGTGCCGGCGGCGCGGACCTCGAGGTTGACGAGCGTCTGACCGGCGAACGCCGTGAGGTCCGCGGTGTCACCGGGCTCGAACCCGGGGACGACGACGTCGCCGTCGACCGCGACGTCGACGGTCGCACCGGGGATGCCGTGGAGGAGCGTGACCGCGACGCCATCTTGTGCGTTGGCCACGCCGGGAGCGATGGCAACCGCAGCGAGCGCTGCGATGCCTGCGAGAATTCGCTTCATGGGAAGTGTCTGCCTTTCGGTTTGAGGTCGCCCGGGCACGACCGTCCCCAGACTCACCCGCTGCTACGGACCGACCGCCGGATCTGGATGCAGCGAGGACGAAGTTTCTCTCGCTCATGTCCGGTCAGGCCTCAGTCGGCGGCGAGCGCCTCCTGCAGCGGCGCCGCGTTGCGCTCGCGCACGCCGGCGTTGACCCGCTGCCGCTCGAGCAGCTGCTCGAGCGTCTTGGTGGCCTGCTCGATCGGGTGCTCGGCGAAGAAGCCCTGCACGTCGACCACCTGTTCGGGCCGGTCGAGCAGCTTGATCGTCTCGATCATGCGCGCGATCGTGTTGCGCGGGAACGCCTCGTTGGCGTCCGCCCAGTGCCGGCGGACGAACTGCCAGGCCTGCTCGCCGTGGCGACGATTGCCGATGCAAGCGCGCAGCAGGAACGGCGCGTTCTGCGTCTTCACCTCGTCGCTCATCGCGAGCTCGCACGTGCGTTCCATCAGCGTCGCGTCGTCGTACTCGGCCAGGACGTACAGGTGGCGGAGCTGCTCTTGGGGCGTTGCGCCGCTCCGCGACCGTTCGAGCATCCGTTCGTAGTCGGCCTCGTCGCCGATCGCCGCGACGACGGCGGTGGCTGCGGCCACCAGCTCGGCGTCGACCGAATCGGGGTCCGCTTCCCATGCGTCGTAGTACGCCCGCGCCCGCTGCTGCGCCGTCTCGTCACCGCCCTGGATCGCGATGACCGCGAGCAGCAGGCCGCGCAGCTTCCCGGTCAGGTCGGGCTCGCCGTCGACGGGCTCGCCGAGTGCCTCGAAGGCCGGCTGGGCGAGCTCGAGCACGCGCCGGCGGAAGCCTGCGACCGCTGCCTCGTTCTCGTCGAGCAGTCGCCGGACCCCGCGCAGCCCGATCGCGAGGGCCTGCCACACGCCGTAGTGGCGTTCGGCGCCGAAGCGCCCGACGAGCTCGACGAAGCCGGTGGCGTCGAGCGAGCCGGCGACGACCGCATTCCACGCGTCGTCGACGAGGTTGTACCGCTCGAGCGTCGTCAGGCCGGCGACGACCTCGGCGGTCAGCAGGTCGCGGAGCTCGTCCGAGTACGCCACGCGCACGAAGCCGTGGCCGCCGGCGTTGACGACGACCGGCCCGTCGCGGAGCGGCAGGCGCGCCTCGTCGCCGTCGAGCAGCACCGACTCGACGTGGTCGCCCTGCCGAACGCGCAGCGGCACCGCCCACAGCGCCGTCGACGCCTCCTCCTGATCGAACGAGAAGCGGCGTTGCGACAGCACCAGATCGCTGCCGTCGACCGACGCCGACACGAGCGGGTAGCCCGGCTGCCAGATCCAGGAGTCCATGATCCGGCGGACCGGCTGGCCCGAGGTGAACTCGATCGCGTCCCACAGGTCGTTGGTCTCGGTGTTCTTGTACGAGTGGGTGCGCAGGTAGTGGCCGACGCCTTCGCGGAAGACGTCCTCGCCGAGGTACTGCTCGAGCATGCGCAGGAGTGCGCCGCCCTTCTGGTACGTCAGCACGTCGAACATGCCCTCACAATCGGCCGGCGACTTCACCTCGTACTCGACCGGGCGGGTCGCGGCGAGCGAGTCGGTCTCGAACGCCACACTGCGCTCGAGACCGAACGTGGTCCAGCGGTCCCACTCGGGCCGGAACGCGTCGCAGGCCGCGACCTCCATGAACGTCGCGAACGCCTCGTTCAGCCAGATGCCGTTCCACCACCCCATCGTGACGAGGTCGCCGAACCACATGTGGGCGAGCTCGTGTGCGACGACGTCGGCGACCAGCTGGCGTTCGTTCTGGGTCGCGTTCGTGGGGTGGACCAGCAGGAGGTTCTCGCGGAAGGTGATGCAGCCCAGGTTCTCCATCGCGCCGGCCGCGAAGTCGGGCAGCGCGATCAGGTCGACCTTGTCGCTCGGGTAGGGGATCGCGTAGTAGTCCTGGAACCAGCGCAGGCAGAACGCAGCCACCTCGAGCCCGAACTCGGTCAGGTCGCCCTTGCCGGGCACGTGCACGACGCGGATCGGCACGCCGTCGACGTCGAGCCAGTCGGTCGCCTCGAGCGGCCCGACCACGAACGCCACCAGGTACGAGCTCATCGGCATCGTGTCGGCGAACCGCACGGCGACCTTGCCGTCGGGGCGTTCGGTGCGCTCGACCTCCTCGCCGTTGGAGACCGCGAGGTGGCCCGGTTCGACGACCAGCGTCACCCCGAACACCGCCTTGAAGTCCGGCTCGTCCCACGACGGGAACGCGCGGCGGCAGTCGGTCGACTGCATCTGGGTCGTGGCGATGACCTGCTCGTGGCCGTCCTCGTCGCGGTAGGTGCTCCGGTACCAACCACGCAGCTGGTCGTTGAGCACGCCCCGGAACGACAACGACAGCACATGCTCGCCTGCCGCGAGACCAGGCGTCGCCACGATGAGCCGCTCGGACGCCTCGTCGAGATCGAACGACGCCGGCTCGCCGTCGACCGCGCACGTGTCGATGCCGAGCTCGATCGCGTTCAACACCAGCACGTCGGTCGCCTCGGACGTGAGCGAGATCTCGACCGAACCCGCGAACCCGGCCGCCTCGAGATCGGGTTCGAGCACCAGGTCGTAGCGGCTCGGCGTCGCATGCCGGGGGAGCCGATGCGGGTCGAGTTCTCCAGCGAGCTGTTTGGTCACCCGGCGGATGGTACCGGCCCTCGGGGCCGCCGGCCTGCGGTCACCCGGGCTCGACTGCGCACCGTGGTCGTGGCGGGTCGCCGGTCGACGCTGCGCGCACGGTAGCGTGCCCGGCCGTGGATGCGTATCCCGCCCCCACGCTCTCCGACGGCGCGCGTTTCGATGTCACCGGCATCGGCAATGCGCTCGTCGACGTGATCGCACACGCCTCCGACGAGTTCCTCGACGAACACGGGCTGACCAAGGGCTGGATGGACCTGATCGACACCGAGCGCGCCGTGTCGCTCTACAAGGCGCTCGGATCGGCGGTCGAGATGAGCGGCGGTTCGGCCGCCAACACCATGTGCGGGGTGGCGAGCTTCGGTGGGTCCGCCGCGTACGTCGGCAAGGTCACCGACGATGAGCTCGGAGCCGCTTTCGGCCACGACCTGCTCGCCGTCGGCGTGCAGTTCCGGCCCGGCGACGATCAGAACGACGTGCCCACCGGACGCAGCATCATCGTCGTCACGCCCGATGCCGAGCGGACGATGAACACGTTCCTCGGGGCGTCGAGCCTGCTCGGTATCAGCGACTGTGACGACGAGACCATCGCCGACTCGAAGGTGCTCTACATGGAGGGGTACCTGTACGACCGTGACGAGGCCAAGGCGGCGTTCCGCCATGCGTCCAAGGTGGCGCACGAGGCCGGACGGATGGTCTCGCTCACCCTCTCGGACTCGTTCTGCGTCGATCGTCATCGCGACGACTTCCGTTCGCTCGTCACCGACGAGGTCGACCTGCTCTTCGGGAACGATGCCGAGTTGATCGCGCTCTACGAGACCGAGACGTTCGACGACGCGGTCGCCGAGCTCCGCCAGCACTGCGAGTTCGCGGCCATCACGGTCGGCGCGAACGGCTCGATCATCATCACCGATCACGATCTCATCGAGATCCCCGCCGTTCCGGTCCGCAGGGTGATCGACACGACGGGGGCCGGCGACCTCTACGCCGCCGGGTTCCTGCACGGCCTGACCACCGGGCGGCCGCTCGACGAGTGCGGTCGGCTCGGATCGATCGCTGCTGCCGAGGTGATCTCGCACGTCGGGCCGCGTCCGCTGGTCGAGCTGCGTACGCTGGTCGGGTGAGCAGCGGCCGCGGCCGCGGGTGATCGGCTCGGGATCGATATCGCTACTGCCGCAGTGGCGTCGCACGTCGGCAGCGGCGTCCGCTGGTCGAGCTGCGTACGCTGGTCGCGTGAACAGCGGCGGCCGTTCGACCGGTCCGGTCGGCTCGGATCGATCGCTCCTGCCGCGGTGATCTCGCACGTCGGCAGCGGCGTCCGCTGGTCGAGCTGCGTACGCTGGTCGCGTGAACAGCGACGACCTCCGCTCCACCGCTGGACGCTGGCTGGCGGCCGAACCCGACGACGACATCCGAACCGAGCTGCAGGCGCTCATCGACGGCGACGCCGACGAGCTCGCTGCGCGCTTCGCGGACCGGCTCCAATTCGGCACCGCCGGCCTGCGGGCCGCCGTTGGCGCCGGGCCGCTGCGCATGAACCGGCTGGTCGTACGGCAAGCCGCCGCCGGGCTCGCGCAGTACCTGCTCGACACCGACCCGCTGGCTCGCGAGCGTGGCGTCGTCGTCGGCTACGACGCCCGGCGCAAGAGCGACGTGTTCGCCGCCGACACGGCGCGGGTCATGGCCGCGGTCGGCATCCCGGCCCGCCTGTTCGACCAGCAGGTGCCGACGCCGGTGCTGGCGTGGTCGATCACCCACCTCGGCTGCGCGGCGGGCGTCGTGGTCACCGCCTCGCACAACCCACCCGCCGACAACGGCTACAAGGTCTACCTCGGCGACGGCGCCCAGATCGTCCCGCCGCACGACGTCGGCATCTCGGCGTGCATCGGCCGCGTCGACGCCACCTCGGTGCCGCTCGCTCCCGACGACGATCCGTTGATCAGCACCGTCGGCGACGAGCTGGTCGACGCCTACATCGCCTCGGTGCCCGCCGTGCGGCGTCGACCCGACGTCGCCGGCGTGCCCGTGGCATACACCGCCATGCACGGGGTCGGCGGCGAGACCGTGCTCCGGGCGTTCGAGGCGGCCGGCCTGCCGGCACCCGCCGTCGTCGCCGAGCAGTTCGAGCCCGACGGCTCGTTCCCGACGGTGTCGTTCCCGAACCCCGAGGAACCGGGTGCGATGGACCTGCTGATGAGCGTGGCGCAGTCGTCCGGTGCACATGCCGCACTCGCCAACGACCCCGACGCCGACCGGCTCGGCGTGGCCATCCCCCAGGCGGACGGGTCGTGGCGACGGCTCGGGGGTGACGAGATCGGCTGGCTGTTCGCCGACTACCTGCTCGGCAGCGACACCGGCGCCGATCGACTGGTCGTCACCACGCTCGTGTCGTCCTCGTTGCTCGGCAAGATGGCGGCCGCCCACGGTGTCCACGCCGCCGAGACGTTCACGGGCTTCAAGTGGATCGCGCGGGCGGTGCACGAGCATCCCGACCTGCGGTTCGTCATGGGCTACGAACAAGCGCTCGGCTACCTCGTGGCCGCTGCGCCGCTCGACAAGGACGGCATCACCGCCGCCGTGCTCTTCGCCGAGATGGCCGCCGTCGCGGCTGCCGAGGGGAGGACGATGCAGGACTGGCTCGACGACCTCGCTTCCCGCTTCGGCCGTCACGTGCTCGCTGACGCCGCGGTCCGCATGCAGCCGGCCGACGCGGCGGCCAAGGTGGCCGCGCTGCGGGCGGCGCCGCCGGCGGCGATCGGCGGTCGTGCCGTGGTGGCGACCGACGAGTACCCCGAGGCCGACCTCGTCCGCTTCGAGCTCGAGGGCGGCGTCCGGGTGCAGATCCGACCGAGCGGTACCGAGCCCAAGGTGAAGCTCTACGGAGAGGCGGTCGACGAGGACCCGAAACCGTTCGTCGACGCCCTCGCTGCGCTGCTCGCGTGATCCGGGTCAGGTCGCTGCGCGCGGCCGGAACAGAGCGAAGCTCGCGTTCTCCCAGACCAGTCGGTAGCGATCGGGTTCGGCCATCAGCTCCTCGTTGAGGTCGGTGCCCCACTCGGTGACGATCAGCGCCACCGGGACGTCGCGCGGTAGCGGCCGGTAGTCGTCGACCTGGATCGAGAGCCGATCGGTCTCGAGCGTCATCGCCCTCGCCTTGGGCGCAGCGACGACCTCGTCGGGCCCCGTCAGCTGCTCGACGGCGCCGAACATCGCCTGCGCCTCGGGGTGCGTCGGGCCCCACTCGACCGCGCCGAGGTCGGCGAACTCGCTCGCCCGGTCGACACGGACGTTCGCGTTCGCGATGTTCCCGGCGGCGATCGCCGCGAGCAGCAGCGCGGTCGCGAGGGGAGGCATCCATGACCGGCCGCGCCACGCGACCAGCGTCGAGACGGCCACCAGCCCGAGGAGCAGCAGGATCGGCGCAACCGTGGCGACGTAGCGGTTGAGTGCGCCGCGGAAGCTCGCGCCGATGACGAACGCGCCGAGGGCATACGCGACCAGGTGGACATCGCGGGCGCGGAACTTCGTGACCGCCAGCACCATGCCGGCCAGTGCGGCAGCCAGGTAGACACCGATGACGAACCAGCCGAGCCACTCGACTCCGAACACGTCGGGGCTCGCCTCCCACTGGCGCTTGAGACCCGAGACCTCGGCGAGATGCTCGACGTGGTGGCGGCGGAACTTCCACACGTTGCCCACGCCGGTGCCGCTGTACTGCGGGATCAGGGTGCTCGGCAGGATCGCCTGGAGCAGGCCGACCGACGCCAGCGCCGCGAGATGGGGCGTCAGCAGGCGGAGGCCGAGTGCGGTCCAGTCGGCCTGCTCCCGCAGTTCGCGCCGGTGTGCGACCAGGGCGGCGAGC
Organism: Ilumatobacter sp.; assembly: GCF_030065885.1. Classification (GTDB taxonomy): domain Bacteria; phylum Actinomycetota; class Acidimicrobiia; order Acidimicrobiales; family Ilumatobacteraceae; genus Ilumatobacter. Next base: position 92,438 of record NZ_JASJCS010000007.1, read on the forward strand.
TGGGCGGCCGCGATGCCGGCGATCATCGCCAGACCCTCACGGCGGACCGAGAACGCGGCGGCGGCGCCGATACCGAGCAGGACGAGCGGAGCGAGCGCGGCCGCTGTGTTCGTGTACAGGTCCCGCTCGGCCACCCGGTCGAGGGCGACCAGCATCACGCCTGTGATCGCGAGGAACGGCCACTCGGACTGGATCAGCTCGGTCCAACTCAGGAGCAGCGGCGTCAGGGTCACGGCGACGACGCCGACGAGAGCCGGTGTGGTGCCGAGCCGTGGACGGGCGAGTGCGAACCAGCAGCAGGCGAAGACGACCGAGCAGAGCACCGGCACGATCGTCAGCTGGTCGACGTCGGGTCCGACGATGGCGACGACCGGTGCCAGCAGCATCGGGAAGCCCCACGGGTAGAGCGGGGGGCTGAACGGCGCACCGGACGACGAATCGACGGTGAAGCGGTTCTCGTCGGTCACCCGGCCGGGGTCGCCGTCGAGCAGGCTCTCGGCCTGCCGGATGTAGAGCGCCCAGTCGTCGCCCCACCAGTGGCCCGAGCGATGAGACGAGTACATGATGGCCACCATCGCCCCGACGACGACGGCGAGCAGGGCGCCCCGCCACGGGAAGCGGCGAGCCGCGTGCGGCGGAGGCGCCGGGGCGACGCCGAGATCAGACGCCGCTACCGAACTGTCGATCGCCTGCATCACCCAACCCGGGCACGATGAATGCGGTGTCGTTCAGGTGGTCGTCGACGGCGGCCGTGTACACGTGCAGCTCGAGGCCTTCGTCGCGGAGCCGCTGGATGCCCTCGGGCGCGGCGAGAGCACAGACGACGGTGATCGGTGTCGGCGCGTCGCGGGCCACCAACAGCTCGACGGTGTGGACCAGCGAGCCCCCGGTGGCCAGCATCGGGTCGATCACGATGACGGGTCGACCGGCCAGCGTCTCGGGCAGCTTGTTGACGTACGGGTGCGGCTGGAACGTGGCCTCGTCGCGGGAGATCCCGATGAAGCCGACGTCGGCGATGGGCATCAGTTCCTGCGCGGGGTGCACGAAGCCGAGGCCGGCACGCAACACCGGCACGATCACGGGCTGTACCGCCAGCCGCCGCGCCGGGGCCGTGGTCAGCGGCGTCTCGACCGTGCCGTCGATCGTTGGCAACGACTTGGTCGCCTCGGCGAGGAGCAGCGTGCCGATGCGCTCGAGGTTGTTGCGGAACAGCGGGTTCGGCGTGTCCCGGTCCCTGATCCTCGCGAGGGAGTCAGCGACGAGCGGGTGGTCGACGAGGGTGACGGTGACGGACATGTGTGCTCCGGCGTTCAGGTGGGTGGCTCGGCGCCCGGTCGTGCGACTGCCAGGGAGCCGGCCGGTGATGGGGTTCGGGGGCGCAGCTCCCGGGGTGGGGCGACGAGCGGGTGGTCGACGGGGGTGACGGTGACGGACATGTGTGCTCCGGCGTTCAGGTGGGCGGCTCGGCGCGCAGGTGGTCGCCCGCGGCGGGGTTCGTCTGCATCAACCCGCTCCCATCGAGGCCTCGGCGTTGAGCAGCGCGTAGCGGGGCTTGATGAACCCGTTGATGATCTTCAGCCGCTCGGGGAACGGCGCGAACGCCGACTTCATGGCGTTGATCGTGAGCCACTCGAGGTCGGCGAGATCCCAGCCGAACGCATCGTGGAGCTGGAGCATCTCCCTGGTCATCGACGTGTCGCTCATCAACCGGTTGTCGGTGTTGAGCGTCACTCGGAACCGCAGCCGGCGCAGCAGACCGATGGGATGGTCGGCGATCGAGGCGCAGACGCCGGTGTTGACGTTGGACGTCGGGCAGAGCTCGAGACAGATCCTCCGGTCGCGGACGTACGACGCCAGCCTGCCGAGCTGCTCGTCGCCCTCGGGGCCGGTGATGTCGTCGACGACGCGAACCCCGTGACCGAGGCGGGCTGCGCCGCAGTACTGGAGCGCCTCCCAGATCGACGGCAGCCCGAACGCCTCGCCGGCATGGATCGTGGAGTGGAAGTTCTCGCGCATCACGTACTGGAACGCATCGAGGTGCCGCGACGGCGGGTAGCCGGCCTCGGCGCCCGCGATGTCGAAGCCGACGACCCCGCGATCGCGGTTGGCGACCGCCAGCTCGGCGATCTCACGGCTGTGGGCGGCGGTCCGCATCGCAGAACAGATCGTGTAGATCGTGAGATCGGTGCCGTTCGAGCCGCGTTCGAACCCGGCGAGCACCGCATCGAGCACCTCTTGGAGCTCGAGCCCGCCCTCCATGTGCAGCTCGGGAGCGAAGCGCACCTCGGCGTAGACGACGCCGTCGTTCGCGAGGTCCTCGGCGCATTCGAACGCCACACGCTCGACGGCGTCGCGCTGTTGCATGACCCCGACGGTGTGGGCGAAGGTCTCGAGGTACAGCACGAGGTCGTTGCGCTTGGCGCCCCGGTTGAACCATGTGCTCAGCTCGCCGATGTCGGTGGTCGGCAGCCTGTCGTACCCGTACTCGGCCGCCAGCTCGACGACCGAGGACGGTCGCACGCCGCCGTCGAGGTGGTCGTGGAGCAGCACCTTGGGAGCCCGCTCGATCAGGCCGCGGATCATGCGGACACCGTACCGAGTCCCGAGCGCCGGAGTCGCTGCCGCGTCGGTGCCGGTGGGGTCATGCGGCAACCGTAGCGAGGCGCCGAAGCGGCATGTCGGCGGGGCGCTGCAGCCAGTTCCACGCGGGGTAGTCGGCGGCGGCGGAGATGCAGTGCACGGTGTACGCGTGCCGGCTGTGCGCCGACCGGTTCGCGCCGCTCCAGTGCGGGAGCTGCCCATCGAGCACGACCATCGTGCCGGCCGGCACCTCGAGCGGCACGAGGTCGTCCGGCGGCGTGGGGAGGGGTGTCGGGTCGAGGGTCTCGATGACGGTGCCGTCCTCGTCGGTCATCGCACCGGTGCGCTTGAAGAGCTGGCGCAGTCCGGTCCTGTGCCCGCCGGGCGCCGCCCAGAGGCAGCCGTTCTCGAGCGTCGCGTCCTCGATGGCGAACCAGAACCCCGTCACGCTGATGGGCTCGGTGTACAGGAACGTCGCATCCTGGTGGCACGTCACCTCGCCGCCGATCGACGGTTGCTTGAAGATGTACATGCTCTGCAGCGCCAAGGCGTCCACGAGGCCGATGTCGGCCGCCACCTCGGCCAGCCGGGACGTGTACGTGAATCGCTCGAACACCGGGTCGAGATCGTGCATCGCGTGGCCGATCTTGTTGATGCTGAGCTCTTTCGGCTGCCGCAGCTGGCCGTCGGGTCCGAAGGCCTCCTCCTCGAAGAAGCACCAGACGATGCCCCCGCTCGCGAGGAACTCGGCGTTGCGCGGTGACTCGTCCTCGATCGTGGTGAACGCGGTTCGGGTCTCGCTCGGCTGCCAGTCGTCGACGATCTCGATCGCGCGTGCCCGCAGCGCCGCGCAAGCGTCGCTTTCGACGAATTCCTCCAGCACGAGGAACCCGTCGCGACGGAAGCTCTCGATCTGCTCGGGGCTCAGCACCGCGCCAGCGTAGGCCGTACGACCCGGCCCGGACTCAGCCGCCGATTGCGGCACGCGGCCGGGTGTCGCCGGCGACGCGGCCGGCGTTCGCGGTCGGAACCGCCAGGCACCTGACGCGGCGCGGCCGCGTCAGGTCTCACCCTTGCGGTAGATCTGGCCGTCGGCGGCCGGCATGCGCAACCGCTGGCTGGCGAAGACGAGCACGATGATGACGAGTGCGAACGGCATCGTGTTGGGGAGCCAGCTCGGTGCGGTGTCCGACGCCAGGTACCAGATGATCATGCCGACGCTGAGCGCGGCGGCCATGACGGAGTCGCGCTGGCGGCCCCTGGTCCACGTGAAGGCGGCGAAGGCGCCGAGCGCGAGGGCCACGAACAGCAGGAGCGCGTGGGTGGACTGGCCGTCCAGGTCGCGCAACGAGGTGCCGAACGGGTAGCCGAACAGCAACGCGGCGACGAGCACGCCCTGCGGTCGCCAGTTGCCGAAGATCAGCGCGGCCAGGCCGATGAAGCCGCGACCGGTGGTCTGGCCCTCCTGGAAGAAGCCGGCGAGCTCCATCGAGATGAACGCGCCGCCCATCCCGGCCAGCGCGCCGGAGATGACGACGCCGATGTACTTCTGGCGGATGATGTCGACGCCGAGTGACTCGCCGGCCTGCGGGTTCTCGCCGGCGATGCGGAGCCGGAGCCCGAAGCGGGTCTTCCAGACCACCCACGCCGTGATCGGCACGAGGACGAGCGCCATCAGAGTGAACAGGGAGAGCTCGCTCATCAGGCCGCGCAGGAAGCCGGTGATGTCGGAGACGAAGAAGATGTCCTCGTCGTCGATGTCGCCGAGGATGTCGGGCGTGCCGATGCCGAAGAAGTCTCCGCCTGCGAGCACCGGCATGTTGAACTTCTCGAGGCCGCCGACGTCGGGGGACTGGGTCGGGTTGTCGAAGACCTCCTGGCTGAGGAAGCGTGCGACCCCGGGCGCGAGGATGTTGATCGCGACCCCCGAGATGATGTGGTCGACGCCGAAGCTGACGGTGGCGATCGCGTGCAGCAGACCGCCGAACGCGCCGCCGAGCAGGCCGATGAGGACTCCGGCCCACGGGCCGTACTCGAGTGCGCCCCACGCGCCGCACCACGTACCGAGGATCATCATGCCCTCGAGCCCGATGTTGACGACGCCGGCGCGCTCGGAGTACAGACCGCCGAGGCCGGCGAGGAGGATCGGCACGCTCCAGCGGAGCATCGCCTGCGAGACGGGCACCGACGTGAGGCGGCCGGGATCGCCGCTCTCGAACGACTCGACGAGGGCCAGCATCAAGATGCCGATCGCCGCATAGATCATGTAACGGGCCCAGGCGGGCAGGGCGTTGAATCGCTCGAGCATCAGGCTTCGGCTCCTGCGATCGCGAGTGAGGCGAGTCTGACCTCTTCTCGTTCACGGATGCGGCGGACGAACTCGTACGAGATCACCGCCGCGAGCAGGATGACGCCCTGCATGATGGTGACGATCTCCTTCGACGCCGAACCGGTGATCTGCAAGATGCTCGACGAGGCGTCGAGGAACGCGAACAGCAGCGCGCCGACCGCGATGCCGACCGGGTGGTTGCGGCCGAGCAGCGCCACGGCGATCCCTGCGAAGCCGAGACCTGGCGTGAAGTTCTGGTCGAAACGGTGGTTGCGGCTCAGGATGTCGACCAGGCCGACGAGACCGGCGGCGGCCCCCGACAGCAACATCGCGAGGACGACCATGCGCTTGGGCGGCACGCCGCTCGCGCGTGCCGCGAGCGGGTTGTAGCCGCTCGCCCGCAGGTCGAAGCCGAGCCGTGACCGGCTGACGAAGAGGTGGTACGCGACCCCGGCGAGGATCGCGATCAGCAGCACGCCGCTGAGCTCGCGGCCGCGCAGGATCTCGCGGGTGAAGATCTCGACCAGCCAGTTGAGGTCGAAGATCCAGCCGGACTCCTCGATCAGCTTGGTGCCCGAGTTGGTCGACAGCTCGCCGTCGCGCCACGCGACCGTGAGCCAGGCGAGCACGCCGGCCAGCGCGATGTTGTTGAGCATGATCGTCGAGATCACCTCGTTGACCCCCCGGCTCACCTTGAGCACACCGGCGAGCCCGGCCCACAGCGAGCCGACGATCATGGCGACGACGACGATGAAGATCACGTGCAGGAAGCCGGGGAACACGATCGCACCGCCGGCCGCGGCGGCGAAGAAGGCGCCCATCTGGTACTGGCCCTCGACGCCGATGTTGAACAGGTTCATCCGGAACCCGATCGCTGCGGCGACGCCCGAGACGTAGAGCGGCGTGGCCTTGTTGAGCATGTCGATGACCGTCTCGAGCGTCGTGCCGTGCTGGACCATGTCCTTGTACGCCGTGAACGGGTTGCTCCCGGCGATCAGCAGGACGATCGACGACAGCAGGAACGCGAACAGGATCGACGTGACCGGGGCTGCGACGAGCAGCGCGAACGACCGGAATCTGGACTGCATCAGTTGACCTCCTCGGCAATGGCCGCGCCGGTCATGTACGAACCGAGGTCGCGGGGCGTGATCTCGGAGGGGTCGAGCTGGGCGACGATCTTGCCGTGGAACATCACCACGATCGTGTCCGACAGGCCGATCAACTCGTCGAGGTCGGCCGAGATCAGCAGGGTCGCAAGCCCTTCCGAACGGGCGTCGCGGATCGACTGCCACACCGCGGCCTGGGCGCCGACGTCGATGCCGCGCGTGGGGTGGGCGGCGATCAAGAGCTTGGGGTCGGTGGACATCTCGCGCCCGATGATGAACTTCTGCTGGTTGCCGCCCGAGAGTGCGTGCGCTGCCACGTCGATGTTCGGCGACTTGACGTCGTACTCGGACCGGACCAACTCGGTGTGCCGTCTCGAACCCGGCCGGTCGATCCACACACCCTTCGAGAACGGCGCCTCGGTCTGATGCCCGAGCGCAGCGTTCTCCCAGAGTGGCGAGTTGAGCAGGAGGCCCTCCTCGTGACGGTCCTGGGGGACGAGGCCGATGCCGGCCTCGCGCCGCGGTCGCACCGCCCAGTGCGTGATGTCGTCTCCCATGAGCGTGATCGAGCCGGACGCGATGGGTTCGGTGCCGATGATGGCACCGATCAGCTCGCCCTGGCCGTTGCCCTCGACGCCGGCGACGCCGACGATCTCGCCCCGGCGCACATCGAGCGACACGGCGTCGAGGACCGGGCGCTCGTTCTCGAGCACCGTCACGTCGCGGACCGAGAGAGCGATTTCGTCGGTGACGGTCGACTCGGTCGTGTCGGGCGTCGGCAGCTCACTGCCGACCATCAGCTCGGCGAGCTCGGCCGCCGTGACGTCGGCCGCGGGCATGCTGGCGACCGTGTGGCCCTGGCGGAGCACGGTGATGGTGTCGGCGATCTCGAGGACCTCGAGCAGCTTGTGGTTGATGAACAGGATCGTGGCGCCGCTCGCCTTGAGCTCGCGCAGGTTGGCGAACAGCGCCTCGACCTCTTGCGGCACGAGCACGGCGGTCGGCTCGTCGAGGATCAGGATCTTGGCGCCCCGGTAGAGCACCTTGATGATCTCGATCCGCTGGCGTTCGCCGACCTCGAGCTCTTCGACGAGGTCGTCGGGGTGGATGTCGAGGCCGTAGGCCTCGCCGACCTCGATCAGGTGCTGGCGGGCCTCGGTGAAGTCGATGCGGACCGGGTCGCGCATCGGCTCGGATCCGAGGATGACGTTCTCGAGCACCGTCAGGTTGTCGGCGAGCATGAAGTGCTGGTGGACCATGCCGATGCCCAGGTCGATCGCCTCGCTCGGTGAGTCGAACTCGACCTCGGTGCCGTTGACCAGCATGCGACCCTCGTCCGCACGCTGCATCCCGTACAGGATCTTCATCAGCGTCGACTTGCCGGCGCCGTTCTCGCCGACGATGGCGTGGATCTCGCCCTCCTCGACCTGCAGGTTGACCCGGTCGTTCGCGACGACACCCGGGAACCGCTTGGTGATGTCGATCAACTCGATCGCCAGCGCCACGTTGACCCTCCCTCCGCACATGGGCCCGAAAAGCCCGAAGCGGGACCGGACGTTAGCCCGGTCCCGCTTCGGCGGTAAAGCTGCTGACCCTTCGGCAAGGCCGAGGTCAGCGATGACGGTGTCGGATCAGGCGTCGGCGGGATCGTTGGGTACGACCACGTCGCCCGACACGATGGCAGCCTTGGCCGCCTCGAGCTGGTCGACGATGTCGTCGACGAAGCCACCCGACGTCGAGTAGCCCACGCCGTCGACGGCGAGGTCGTAGCGCACCTCACCCGGCTGGAAGTTGCCCTCGACGACCGACTTGGTCACCTCGTACACGGCCACGTCGACACGCTTGAGCATCGACGTCAGGACGAACTCCTGCACGGCCGGGTCGACCGTGTTGTACTGGTCGGAGTCGACGCCGATGCCCCAGACCTTGGTGCCGGTGGCTGCAGAGACCTCGGCGGCGGCCTGGAACATGCCCGAACCGGAGAGCCCGGCGGCGGCGTAGACGATGTCGGCGCCCTCGGAGTACATCGCGTCAGCGATCTCCTTGGCGCGGGCCGGGTCCTCGAAGCCGGCGAAGTCCGGGAACTCGGTGATGTACGCCGAGGCCACCTCGATGTCGGGATTGATCGACTTCGCGCCGGCGATGAAGCCGGCCTCGAACCGCTCGATCAGGCCGATGCCGCTGACGCCGCCGATGAACCCCACCTTGCCCGTGGTCGACTTGAGCGCCGCGGCGACGCCCACGAGGTACGAGCCTTGCTCCTCGCTGAACACGAGTCCGGCGACGTTCTCGGCGAGAGGTGAGGGCGGGTCGGTGCAGAAGTTGAGCATCGAGTCGTCGACGATCGCAAAGGGGACATCGGGGTTCTCGAGGGCAACTCCGCTCACCTCGCACTCGTCGTTGGCCGATGCCAGGTCGCTGGCGAACGAGAAGCCGACGCCGATGACGAGGCCGGCGTTCTCGGCCTGGAGCTGCAGGTCGGTGCCGCGTGCCGACGCGTCGGTCGGCGTGACCTCGTTGACGCTGATGCCGAAGTCGGCGATGGCGCGGTCGATGCCGGCGGCAGCCGAGTCGTTGAACGACTGGTCGCCGCGTCCGAGCAGGTCGAACGTCAGGCCGACGGTGAGGTCGCTCTCGACCATGTCGTCACCCTCGTCGGGGGCAGCGGTCGTGGCCGGCGTCTCGTCCTCGGCCATGTCGTCGCCCTCGTCCTCGGCCATGTCATCGCCTTCGGCCTCAGTGGTGGCGGTGGTGTCGTCGGCGGCGTCGGTCGCCTCGGTCGTGTCTTCGACGGGACCGCTCGCGTCGTCGTCATCGTCGTCGCCGCAGGCCGCCAGGACCAGCGAGACTGCGAGACCTGCTGCAAGCAGGCGCTTGCTCTTGATCATGTCTCCCCCTTCTCGGGACATTCGTGGAACATGCTGCGCAACAGCATGCTGGTGTTACGTGTTCACGTGAACACTTCTCAGGTTACCCGCTGGTCACCACGCGCGGAGAACAGCCGTGCGCGGCGGTGGCGCGTGACGACCGCCACGTCCTCCGCCGATCGCGGCAGGTGGGCGCCCTTCCGCGAGACTGGCGGCATGTCGCTGGTCATCACCGAGATTCGCGAGGGCGTCGCACGCCTCACCCTGAACAACGCCGACGAGCGCAACACGATGACCGAGCCGATGGTGCACGAGATCGTGGCGGCGATGGATGCGTTCGAGGCCGACGACTCGGTCGGGGCGGTCGTGGTCACCGGCGCCGGCTCCGCGTTCTGCGCCGGCGCCAACCTCGGGAACCTGCAGACCGCAACCCGCGAGAGCCTGGCGGTGGTCTACGAGGGCTTCCTGCGGATCGCCCGGAGCCCGCTGCCGACCTTGGCGGCCGTCAACGGGCCGGCGGTCGGCGCCGGCATGAACCTGGCGCTGGGCTGCGACGTGCGGATCGCCGCCGAGCGGGCCCGGTTCGACACCCGGTTCCTGCAGATCGGCCTGCACCCTGGGGGTGGGCACACCTGGATGCAGCGCCGCATCGTCGGGCCGCAGGCGGCGATGGCGGCGGTCGTGTTCAGCCAGGTCCTCGACGGTCCCGAGGCCGAGCGGGTCGGTCTCGCGTACCGCTGCGTGCCCGACGCCGAGCTGCTCGACGCCGCCCACGAGTTCGCACGCGGCGCCGCGACGGCGCCGCGTGAACTGGCGATCCTCACGAAGCAGACCCTGCTCGACATGGCCGACATCGACACCCACCCCGATGCCGTGACGCGGGAGTTCGATCCGCAGCTCTGGACCGTGCAGCAGCCGTGGTTCGAGGAGCGGATCGCAGCGCTCAAGGCCAAGATCTCGGGCAGATCGCGCTGAGCGGTGACGGTTCGGCCGGCGGGGGAGTGACCGAAGCGGCCGAGATCTCACGCTGCGTGGCAACGCATCGCTGCCATCACAACGTTGTCCGGAAGGTCGGGCAAAATCGCGCAGAACTGTTACCGAAGACCCTGGAAACCCGTGATGAACGGTGGCCTAATCTGTGGCCACAGGGAAGTGCTACACCGCAACCACACAGGAGGTAGCCCATGAGCCAGCGTCATCGCACTGCAGAGGTGCCGTTGCCGCCGAAACAGGAACTGCGAGCCCGAGCGCACAGCGAACGGCAGCGGATCCATGTGGAGCTCAACCAGGTCGCGCAGGACGTGAGTGCCGGGCTCGAGCCCGAGGACCTCCACGAACCAGGCACCGCCTGGAAGCCTGCCCACCACCACGACGCCGAGGTCGCCAAGACCAAGATCGCCAAGCAAGGGCGGAGCCGGCGTCACTGGAAGACCAAGATGTGGAAGCGGCGCTCGAAGATGCGCCAGGACAAGGCCGAGGCATTCCGCCTGGCCGGCGACGCCTGACCGACGCCCGCACCAACGGGTCCCGGCTGGCGGCCCCGACCACCGGTCGGACGGCCGTCAGCCGGCGATCCACGCCGCGACGAGTTCGTCCTCTCGCGCCCGCCACTCCTCGACGGTGATCGCGTACCGCACGTGGTCCTCCCACGTGCCGTTGATCTCGAGGTAGCGCTCGGCGACGCCCTCGCTCCGGAACGCCAGCTTGTCCATCACCCGCCGGCTGTTGGTGTTGCGCGGCACGATGCACACCTCGAGCCGATGCAGGTGGAGCTGCTCGAAGGCGAATTGCACGGCGACGATGACCGCCTCGGCGATGTAGGCCTGGCCGGCCTTCGCCTGGTCGATCCAGTACCCGATCGTGGCGCTCTGCAGCGCGCCCCGGGTGACGTTGTTGATGTTGACCTCGCCGGCGAGTTGCTGGTCGACGAACACGCCGAAGGGGTAGGCATGGTCGGCGGCGCGTTCACGGTCGCGCGCCGAGCAGCGGTTCTCGAACGCTGCTCGATCGCGGGTCGGGTCGGGCATCGACGGCTGGCGGATCGGCTCCCACGGGAGGAGCCACTCCTCGTTGCGCACCCTGACCTCGCGCCACGCCGAGAAGTCGTGAACCGCCAGCGGTCGCAACATGACGCGCCTGCCGTAGAGGCGCGGACTCGGCTGCCGCCGGAGCAGTGAGGCGGGGTGCCGTGCCACGGTCAGGCGACGCCGAGGCGGACGTGGTCGAGGTGGAGGCGCCGCATCAGCGCGAGCACGATGCAGCACGTCGCGACGATCGTCTCCACGTGTCGCGACGGTAGTCCCGGGTTGTGGGCCCGATCGACCGCCGGCTCGGTGGCGACGATGCGGAAGATCTCCTCGGCGTCGTCGCGGTGCAACTCGATGTCGTCGGGCACGTGATCGGCGCCGACCTCGAGCCGAGCGAGCGCGGAGATCGACGGGCCGACGAGCGACAGCGTCTCGATCGACGCCGCCTCCGGATGCTCACGGATGATGTCGTCGAGATGATCGGTGACGGTGCCGAGTGCGTTCGTCAGCGCCTCGGGCCGAGGGGGATCATCGTCGCGGAGCCACCGGTCCGTCAGGCTCTCGGGTCCCCAGGGGATGCTGGCGGTCGTCTTGAGCCCGATGCCGACCGAGGTCTCCTGCTCGGCGACGGCCACCACCATCGTTCGCTCTCGGGCGAGGGCGTCGGCGATCCAGCGCCCGACCGGATCGTTGCCGCCGGCGAGGTGCCATGCCCAGTGGGCGTGCAGGCACTTGACGCCCTGCCGGGTGCCACCGACGCCTCCGGATGGGCGTGGACCCGCGTGGTCGGCCGGGATGGCCGCGTCGCGTTCGGCGGCATAGCGATCGTGTGCTGCGGCGAGCTCGGCCGCGTCGACGGCGGCCTCGGCGGCGTCGACGCCACCTTCGGCCTCGAGCCGGCCGATGCGCCTGGTCTCCTCGGGTCCGACGAGCCAGTAGCGGGTCGGCATGGGCGTGCCGTCGCCCAACAGCGGCGCGTTGCGGAGCACCACGGGGTCGCCGTCGGGGTCGCGGACGACCACGTCGTAGTCGCCGCGCGGTTCACGCCCGAGCAGCTCGCGGACGCGATCGTCGTCGGAACGAGTCACCTGCGGCGGCGGAGCAGCAACAGCACCAGGAGCACGGCGGCGATCACGGGCCCGAGGCGCTTCAGCAGCGCCGGGCCGGCCATGTCGGCCATGTCGATCGGCTCGGCGGCCGGACCGTTGATCTTGCGGACGGTGGGCGAGGAAGTCGCAGATGCCTCCGCCGTCGGCTCGGCCGGCGCCTCGCCGGCGTCACCTGCCGTGTCGGCCTCGATCGACTCGGCCGACTGCTCGTCGAGCATCGAGTTGAGGTTGGCCGAGAACTGGTCCATCAGCTTCTTGCTGACGTCGCCCATGATGCCGCGACCGAACTGGGCGACCTTGCCGGTGATGTGGAGGTCGGCGGTGACGACGCACTTGGTGCTGGTGGGCGAGAGCGCCTCGGCCTGGGCGATGATGTCGGCCTCGGCGTTCCCGCGACCGCCGGTGTCGCGCCCCTTCGCGTGCAACGTCGCATGGTGGCTGTCGTCGTTGCGCTCGACGAACCGGGCCTCGCCCTTGAACTGCGTCGAGACCGCGCCCAGCTTCACCTTGACCCGCCCTCGGTAGATGTCGCCCTCGATCTCTTCGAGCTGCGCGCCGGGAAGGCACGGCGCGATCCGCTCGACATCACAGATGATCGGCCACGCCTCCTCGATCGGGCGGTTCACGGTGAATTCGTTGACGATCTGTTCTGCCATCTCTCGAGGTCCTCCACAGTGTCGATGTCGGCCGGCGACCCCGGGCAGGGTACCCGCTCGACCAGATCCGGTCGCATCCGAGCCACGCCCCTCGCGCCGACGTCGCCCTCGGTCGGGAGGAGCGGCCAGACCGAGCGGTGCAGCCGGACCGGGTTGCGGGGTTCGTCGTCGTACGTGGCGACCGCGATGGGCGACCGGGAGGCAGCGACCCGACGCCAGCTCTCCGCCTCGACGAACGGCTGGTCGGCCAGGCCGACCACGACGGCGTCGGCGCCGAGCTCGTTCGCCGCCCGCACCCCCGCTTGCAGCGACGTGCTCTGGCCCTCCTGCCAGTCGGGGTTGTGCACGACCCGCACGGCGGCACCGGGCAGCGGGGGCTCGGCAGCGCCTGCGACGACGACGACGGGTCCGATCCCGGCTTCGGCGGCCGTCGCAATCGCGATGGCGCCCACCGGCCGCCCGTCGATCACGGCGTGCAGCTTGTGCATGTCGGCCGCGAACCGGCTGCCCGAGCCCGCCGCCAGCACCACCGCGACGATCACCTCGGGGCGGTCGTGTGCGTCGTCCGCGCGGTCCTCGTGCACGGCCCGCAGTATGGCCGGGATCGGCCCGGCGTGCCGGCGACGAGGTGACGCACGTGTGACGGAGGGGTGAACGACAGCGATGAAATATTTCAAAATCATGTCAAGATCACTCAGTTGTTACGGACAGATGACGATAACTTCGTGATGGACGGCGAGTGTTGGGCTCGCCCGTCACGAGAAGGAAACAACCGATGCTCACCCCCCGCCGGCGCTTGCTCGCCATCATTTCGACCTCCCTCGCCCTGACCGCACTGACGCCGGTCACCGTCGCCCATGCCGGGGCGCGGACGTCCTCCGCGCTCGTCGCGGCCGATGCGACCGAGGCCATCACGGCCTTCGAACGGTGGGAGACCACCGGCAGCCCCGCCGACTTCACCCGCTACGTGCGGCTCCGAGGCCTGACGGCCGAGCACGCCGCGACCGAGCTGGCCGTCGATGCGGCCGAGATGCAGAGGGCGTGGGCGAGCACTGACCTCGAGAAGCAGCGCGCCCTCCTCGCCGCCGTGTCGCAGCTGGGGGTCGGCTACCGGTACGCCACGTCGGAGCCCGGTGTCGCCTTCGACTGCTCCGGCTTGACGCGATTCGCGTACGGCGAGGTCGGCGTCGAGCTGGCCAACATCAGCCGGGACCAGATCAGGGAGTCCACCGGTGTCGACGAGGCCGAGCTCGAAGCCGGCGACCTCGTCTACTACCCGGGCCACGTCTCGATCTTCGTCGGCGCCGGTCTCCACGTGCATGCCCCGGACTACGGACAGACCGTCGAGATCGCCCCGATGCCCGACCGCTCGTTGTCGTACGGCGACGCGTTGACGTAGCGCGTCCGACGGGAGCCCTCGCAACTGGCGGAGACGGGTTGCTGCGGCTGAGCGCGCTCATCTCGCAGGTCGACTGCGACGCGGAGTGGAGGGGAGAGAGCGTCGGAGCGGAGCGGAGATGCGAGCTCGGTCAGGCGTAGCCAGTCATCTCGCGGGAGTCAGACCGCGACCTCGAGGGCGGGGAGGCGAGGAGCGCGCCAGTTCTCTGCGAGAACTGGTTCGCCCCGCAGCTCCGGAGGGCGGCCGCTACATCAGCGGCGCCACGTGCGCAGCCCGCTACGAGTGAATCGGGCCGGAGCCGTCGCGGAGCGACGGGGCGGTGCGGCCGGTGTGCCTGGCGCTGATCTCGGCGCAGATCGAGATCGCCGTCTCCTCAGGAGTTCGCGCCCCGATGTCGAGGCCGATCGGTGACATCAACCGACCGAGATCGGTTGGGTCGCTGACACCGACGTCGGCCAGGCGCTCGAGCCGCTTGTCGTGGGTCTTCCGGCTGCCCATCACGCCGATGTACCCGGCTCGGGACGCGAGCGCCCCCTGCACCGCCGGCACGTCGAACTTCGGGTCGTGGGTCAGGATGCACACCGCGTCCCGCGGGCCGAGCTCGGCGCCGCGCTCCTCGAAGATCGGTCCCGGCCAGGTGACGCGCACCTCGTCGGCCATCGGGAAGCGGCGCGCCGTGGCGAAGATCTCGCGCGCGTCGCACACGAGCACGCGGTAGCCGAGCACCTTGGCCACCCGAGCGAGCGCGGCGGTGAAGTCGACGGCACCGAAGATCCACATCTGCGGCGGCCGCGCCCAACTCTCGACGAACACCCGCACGAGCGGCGTGTCGACGAGGTCCTCGGGAGTCGTCTCCCCGGCGGGCCCGTAGTGGCGGACACCGGATCGCCCCGCCTCGAGCTCGGCGAGAGCGTCGCGTGCCGCGACCCGGTCGAGCTCGTCGTTGCCGAGCGATCCCAGCGGGCCGACATCTTGGCGTACCAGGAGCTTGGCCCCGACGGACGGGCCCTCGATCACCGTCGCCAACGCGACCGGGGCCTCGGCGCGGATCGCCGTCGACAGCGCGTCGTAGATCTCGCTCACCAGTCGAGCTCTTCGATGAACAGCCGGATCGTGCCCCCGCAGGTGAGGCCGACGGCGAAGGCCTCGTCGTCGCTGTAGCCGAACGTGATCACGCCGGCATCGCGGTCGCCCTCGAGGATCGAGAGGGCTTCGGTGACGACGGCGCCCTCGACGCACCCGCCGCTCACGCTGCCGACGACCTCGCCGACCTCGTTGACCGCCATCGCGGCGCCCGGGTCACGCGGCCCCGACCCTTCGATGTCGACCACCCGTGCGACGGCGACGCGCTTGCCCTCGCCGCGCCACCGATCGAGATCGTCCAGCAGCTCCTTCATGGGCCCAGTCTGCCGCACCGACGCGGCCCGACCCCAGGTCGGGTGCAGTTCAGGGCGCGCTGATGACGTGCGCCAGCTCGTCGATGGCCTCGATCGAGTGGCCCTCGACGAAGGCATCGACGTGGGGGAGTGCCGCCGCCATGCCCCGGGCGAGCGGTGCGTAGCCGGGTGTGACCTTCAACGGGTTGACCCAGACCACCTTGTGCGCGACACGGTGGAGGCGCTGCATCTGCTCGCCGAGCACTTCGGGGTCACCGCGGTCCCAGCCGTCGGACAGGATGACGACGATCGCGCCGCGGGCCATGCCGCGCTGGCCCCACTCGTCGTTGAAGATGCCGAGGCCGTCGCCGAGTCGCGTGCCGCCGCCGTAGTCGGCCATGCGGTCGCCGGCGCGCCGCAGCGCCTCGTCGGGATCGCGCGAGGAGAGCTCGCGGGTGAGCCGTGTCAGCCGCGTGCCGAGGGCGAACGCCTCGACCTTCTGACGGCCGGCCACCGCGGCGTGGACGAACCGGATCAGCGCCCGCGCGTACGGTTCCATCGAACCGCTGACGTCGAGCAGCAGCACCAGCCGCCGGTTCCGTGTGCTCGGCCGCCGGAAGTGGCGGCGCACCGGTTCACCGCCGGCCCGCATCGCCTCGCGCACGGTTCGCCGCAGGTCGGGTCGGTCGGTGCGGAAGTCGGCGGCGGTGAGGCGCAACGACCGCCGTGGTGAACCGATCAGCCGCAGCCGGCCCATCAGCTGTTGCGCTTCGGCCAACTCCTCGGCGGTGTAGTCCGCGAAGTCCTTCCTCCGCAGCACCTCGGTGGCGCTGAAGCGCAGCTCGATCACCGGGTCGTCCGACGGCTCGGCCTCGGCGGGCTGATCGTCCTCGTCCGCGCTGTCGTCGTCGACCGCGAGCGTGAGGTGGATCACCTCGTCCTCCACCGTCTCGCCGGTCGCGCCCGCATCGTGATCCCAGAACACCCGGAACGCGCGGTCGTAGACCTCGTGGTCCTCGGGCTTGCGGACGAGCGTCGCCCGGCCGGCCCAGTAGGTGACGTCGCGGTCGCCGAGGCCGGTCGCGGTCAACGCCTCGCCGAACGCGATGGTCGAGCTCGTCGGCACCGCGATGCCCGCCCCGCGGAGTACCCGGCTGAACGCGACGGCGATCTCGCCGGCATCACGCGTCGCGGCCGACATGGGGGCTCAGCCCGTGCGCATGCCGCGCTCGAACGCCTGCTTGACGATGTCCGCAACACCGTGCTGCTCGACGCGCCGATGGTCCTCGCGGTACTTGAGCACCGTGCCGAGCGTCGTCGCGACGCTGTGCTCGTCCAGCCGGCTGACGCCCAGACGGCCGAGCGCGGTCGCCCAGTCGATCGTCTCGGCGACGCCCGGCGGCTTGTAGAGGTTCAGGTCGCGCATCGTCTCGACGGCCGCCGCCACCTGGCGGGCCAGGTCGTCGGAGCAGGCCGGCACGCGGAGCCGCACGATCGACACCTCGCGCTCGAAGCTCGGGTGTTCGACCCAGTGGTAGAGGCACCGTCGCTTGAGCGCGTCGTGGACATCGCGAGTGCGGTTCGAGGTCAGCACGACGATCGGTGGTGTGTCGGTGTGGTAGACGCCGAGCTCGGGCACCGTGATCTGGAAATCGGAGAGGACCTCGAGGAGGTACGCCTCGAACTCGTCGTCGGCGCGGTCGACCTCGTCGATCAGCAGCACGGGTGGTGGCCCGTCGCCGTGGCCGATCGCACGCAGCAGGGCCCGCTTGACCAGGAACCGCTCTTGGTAGAGATCGGCCTCGATCGCGTCGGACGAACGGCCCTCGGTCTCACCGGTCGCCTCGGCGGCTCGAAGATGCAGCAACTGACGGGCGTAGTCCCAGTCGTAGACGGCCTGTGCCGCGTCGATGCCCTCGTAGCACTGGAGGCGGATCAGCTCGCCGCCGGTCCACGAGGCGAGCACCTTGGCGAGCTCGGTCTTGCCCACGCCGGCTTCGCCCTCGAGCAGTAGCGGCCGCTGCAACTCGAGCGCGAGGAAGACCGCCGTGGACAGCCCGTCGTCGGGCAGGTACCCGTGCGCGGTGAGTGCCGCTGAGACGTCGGCCGGAGTCACAGGTGCGACGCTACCCGCCCCTGCGCGGTGCGGTGCCTTCGAGCGCGCCGACCCCGACCGCCCGGCCGTCGTTGCGGGGGCTGGCCATCGACGGACTGGTACTACCGTCGGTGGTCATGGATCTCGGAATTCGTGGAAGGCGAGCGGCCGTCGCGGCGGCATCGACGGGCCTGGGCTTCGCGAGCGCGAAGGCGCTGGCGGATGAGGGCGCGTCGGTCGCGATCTGCGGTCGTGACCGTTCGCGGCTCGACGCTGCCGTCGAGCGAATCGGTTCGGACGCAATCCCCGTCGTCGCCGACGTCGGGACACCCGAGGGCGCGACTCACTTCGTGGAAGCCGCGGCCGCCGAGCTCGGCGGGATCGACATCCTCGTGCCCAACGCCGGTGGACCGCCGCACGGCAACTTCGCCACCACGCCGCTCGGGTCGTACCCGCCCGCGATCGAGCTCAACCTGATGTCGGTGGTCGCGATGTGCATGGCGGCCGTGCCGGCGATGCGGGCACAGCGGTGGGGACGAGTCGTCGCGATCACGTCGGTGGCCGTCCGGCAACCGATGCCCCAGTTGATCCTGTCGAACACCGCGCGCGCCGGCGCGACCGGCTTCCTCAAGACGCTCGCCCG
>NZ_JASJCS010000168.1 GCF_030065885.1 Ilumatobacter sp.
GGGTCATCGCGTGTCCTCTTCCTCAGTGAGTTCTTGGTCGTTCTCACCAAGGGTCACGCGATGGCCCACCTCACCGGTGGACCACCTCCACTACTTCCACCACCTCACGAGACGCCAACCACGCCGCGCCGGAGGCTCGTAGCGCACCGGCAGCTCCCGCCATGGCTCCTGCGTTGCTACTACGAATGAACACGGTTGCCCCACGACGCGTCAGAGGACGCAGCGACGCCACGCTGATCCTCGGCTCCACACGAGGCGCAAGTACCCTGCGAGCAGGGTCGCAACGGCGGACAACGACGAAGCAGACGGCGCCGCCTCTCCTCCTCGGCTCACGCCATGCGGCACATCAAGGGAGAGGAACGTCGGCGCGTAGTGCGGTGAGTGCGCACCGTCCCAGGTGTTGTTGGAGATGCCGATGACGAATCCCGTCTCGCTGGCCGGCGACGGCACGAGCGAGGCGAAGTACGTGTTACAACGATCGCATACGGGAGTGACGGCCAGCTCGTCGACCGCTCGCCATGGGCCGTGTGCGGTCGGCGAGGCGTCAATGTGGACCGTGCGTCCCCACCAGTCCCCCACCTTTGTCACCGCGATGAACCGCTCCCCGTTCCAGTGGATCTCGGCCGGGTTGATCGATCGTTTGAAGTCCGTCATCACCGGCACCGCCTCGGTGGACTTGGCGGACCATGACGACCCGTTCCAGTAGGTCGGTGGCTCGTCGAGACGGCCGACGGGGACGCGGGCGACGTGCAGTTCCGAGCTGCATGCACGATCGTGGGCGCGGGTGTTGGGGGCGAACGGGAGGGGGTCCCACCCGAACTGGCGATAGCAGTACCCGTAGAGGTACGTCCACGACTCGTCCGACGTGACGGACCATCCGTAGAGCGACGCCGACGCGTCGGCTGCCGGCTGCAGGTCGGTGATGTGAAGGTTGTCGGTGTCGACGGTTGCCAACCAGGTGGCCACCGGTTCGGTGTGTCGGAGGTAACCCGGCCCACGCTCGCGCATCTCGGCCACGAAGACACCAATCTGTCCATCACTGGTGGTGCTCGCGCCGAGCGGCCAATACCAGTGCTGGAACCGCCTCGTCTGTTCGGCGAACAACCACGGCCTGGGCGTGTCGGCCGTGCCGCCCCGAAGCAGTTCGAAGCAGTGACCGGTCTGCAACATCGCAGCGTTGTGGATCAGCACCCTTCGACCGGCGGTGTTCTTCACATACGCGTCCTGGAACGTCCAGAATGCGCGTCCATCGGGGAGCGCCAGGACCCGCTGGTAGTCGCCGTGCGCGGGCGCTCGCTCCGATGTGAAGAACTCCGTGAGTCCTTCCGCGGTGAGATCATCCGCGCACGAGTTCGGCTCCGACGGGGCGGCCTCGGATCGGTTGGCGTCGAGCCCCAGGCCGATCGCAGGTGCGGCGACGGCGAACAGGCCGAGAGCGAGAGCCCGCCGACCGAGCGTGGTGAAGGCAGTTGGTCGTGTCATGGCGACGACCAAACGCGTCGCGGGTCATCGCCCGATCGGTGACCCGGTCAGGTCCCGCCCCCCAGGCGACGGGGGTTCTCCACCCCGCCTTGGCCTGACGCTCCAGCCCTCGGCAAACATCCAGGTCGGGGCAGTGATCCGGCGCTCTATACCGATCCTTTACCGCGCCCTTCCAGGCTGGTCGCACGCCGTCCTACGATGGAGTCCGGGATGGCTCGAAGGGGGACTCGATGCCTGCCAACGACACGGCCGACGTTTTCGTGGTCACGGCGTTGGGCCCGCTTGCGGTCGCTCACGACGGAGCCCCTCTCGATGTCGGTGGACCGAAGCAGCGACTGCTGCTCGCCCTGCTGCTGATCGGAGCCGACCACGTCGTGTCGACGGACAGCCTGATCGACGGGCTGTGGGGGGACGACCCACCGGCGACCGCGCGCAAAGCGCTCCAGATGCACGTGTCCAACCTTCGCCGAGCCCTCGGCGAGACCTTCCCGTTGCGCACAGCTCCCGCCGGCTACGTCATCCAGTCGGCGGCGCTGGAGTACGACGTCATCGAGTTCGAGGCCACGGTCACGCGGGCGACCGCATCGATCCGGACGGATCCAGCGGCGGCCGGCCGGCTACTGACCTCCGCGCTCGGCGCGTGGACCGGACCGGCCTTCGCCGACCTCGACGAGGAACCCGCGATCCGGCCCGAGGTGGCGCGGCTCTCCGAGCTTCGTCTGGCCGCCATCGAACGGAGGATCGACGCCGACCTCCGGCTCGGCCGGCACCGCGAGGTCGTGAGCGAGCTCGAGACACTCACGCTCGATCATCCGTTCCACGAACGGTTCCGGGAGCAGCAGATGCTCGCGCTCTACCGGTCAGGGCGCCAGACCGACGCGCTCCGGGCGTACGACCGCCTGAGGAACGAGCTGGTCGAGCAGCTTGGCATCGAACCGTCCCCGGCCGTGCAGACGCTGCGAGATCAGATCCTCCAACAGTCGCCGCAACTCGACCCGGACGACGATGCGGTCGCGCAACGCTTCGCATTCCTGGTTACCGATCTCGAGGACTCGACCGCGCTCTGGGAGGCCGACCCGGAGGCGATGCAAGCCGCCCTGACGCGACACGATGCACTGCTGTGCGATGCCGTCGCCGCCAACGCCGGAACGGTCTTCAAAGGGACAGGCGACGGCATCTGGGCGGTCTTCGGCGAAGCGAGTGACGCGATCCAGGCCGGCGTCGACGCCCAGCTCGCGCTCGCCGGTGAGCCGTGGGCCACGTCGAGCCCACTCCGGGTTCGCATGGCGGTCGACGAGGGCGTGGCAACGTCGCGCGACGGCGACTTCTTCGGACCGGTGCTCAACCGGGCCAGCCGCATCATGTCCTCGGGCCACGGCGGCCAGTTGCTCGTGCCGGCGGCGCTCGAGCCACACTCTCCGCTGCCGTGCCGCGAGCTGGGCGCAGCCGACTATCGGGGAATCGGTCGCGTCCAGGTCGACCAGATCGACATCCCGAACAAACCGGTCGACTTCCCCCCGCTGCGGACCGATCGAACCCCGTCCACCACCGTGCGGGAGGGATTCGGGCGCACGATCCGCGGCTACGAGCTGCGTGAGCAACTCGGCGTCGGCGCCTACGGCATCGTGTTCCGGGCCTACCAGGCGTCGATCGGCCGCGAAGTCGCGATCAAGGTGATCCGGCCCGAGTTGGCCAACCGCACCGAGTTCGTCAAGCGATTCGAGGCCGAGGCGCAGTACGTCGCGCAGCTCGAGCACCCCCACATCGTCCCGCTGTACGACTACTGGCGCGATCCGGACGGCGCCTACCTCGTGATGCAGATGCTCCGCGGCGGCAGCCTCGCCGATTCGCTGGCGAGGTCGGTCTGGAAGCCACCCGCCGCCCTGAACCTCCTCGAACAGATCGGTGCGGCGCTCGACTCGGCCCACCGCCAGGGGGTCGTCCACCGTGACCTCAAGCCGGCCAACGTCCTGCTCGATGCGGACGGCAATTCCTTCCTGACCGACTTCGGCATCGCCGTCCACCACGTCGAGGCGGTCGGCGTCCCGATCGAGAGCTCGGTCGCCTACGTCTCGCCCGAGGAGTTGGCGGGCCGGCCGGTCGGCGTCGCCGCCGACATGTACGGGCTCGCGCTGCTCGCCTACGAGATCCTCACCGGCGACCGACCCGAGCTCGGCGGCCGGCCGGGACCGGTGGCGCTGCAGCGCCCCGAGCTGCCACCGACCATCGATCGGGTGCTCGAACGCGGTGCCCATCCCGACCCGGCACAACGGTACGCCCGCATCGCCGACTTCCTCCGCGACCTCCGACAGGCGATCGGCGCCGACTCCGCTGTCGCCCCATCCGACGGCCCACCCGTACCGAAGCGCAATCCGTTCAAGGGCCTCCGGGCGTTCAAGGAGACGGACGCACAGGACTTCTACGGCCGCGACGATCTCGTGAGCGAACTCGTCCGCCATGCCGCGAGCCACCGACTCACGGCGGTCGTCGGTCCCTCGGGATGCGGCAAGTCCAGCGTCGTCCGCGCCGGTCTGCTGCCCGCGGTCCGGCAGGGTGCGCTGGGCACCGCCGGAGACGTCTTGATCACCGAGATGTACCCGGGGTCCTACCCGTTCGAAGAGCTCGAGTCCGCCTTGCTCCGAGTGGCGGTCGAGCCCTCGGGTCCGTCACGGTCGGATCTGCTCGGGGACGAGCGCGGTCTGCTCCGGGTCGCCAAGCAGATCCTCCCCGACGACGACAGCGAGCTGCTGCTGGTCATCGATCAGTTCGAGGAGCTGTTCTCCTTGACCCACGACGAGTCCGCTCGCCGGCACTTCCTGGCGAGCCTGGCCGAGGTGATCGACGACGAGCGCAGCCGCGTTCGCATCGTGATCACGCTGCGAGCCGACTACTTCGATCGTCCACTCGAGGATCCCGAGTTCGGTGCACTGCTCGGTGACAGCGTCGTCCCCGTCGCCATGCCGCGCGATCACGAGCTCGCCTCGGCGATCGCGCTGCCGGCCACGTCGGCCGGTCTCGAGTTCGAACCCGGGCTCATCCCGCACATCGTGCGCGATGTCGCCGACGAGCCCGGTGCACTACCGCTCATGCAGTTCGCGCTCACCGCACTGGTCGACGAGTCCGACGACCGGCTCCTGACCAGCGACGAGTACGAAGCGGTCGGCGGTGTGACGGGAGCCCTGGCGGCGCGTGCCGAGGAGATCTACGAGGGGATGACGGGTGCGACTCGTGATGCCGTCCGCGAGGTGTTCCTGCGGCTCGTCCGCGTCGACGAGCACGCCGACGACACCCGGCGCCGCGCCCGCCGTGCCGAGCTCGACGGGCTCGGCTTCTCCGACCACGTCATCGAGTACGTGATCGGCGCTTACGGTTCGTTCCGCCTGCTCTCGTTCGACTGCGACCCGGTGACGAGAGGCCAGACCGTCGAGGTCGCCCACGAGGCGCTCATCCGCGAGTGGCCGAGGTTCGGCGAGTGGATCGGCGAACGCCGCGAGGCGCTCCTGCTCGAGCAACGCCTCACCTCAGCGACCGCCGAGTGGGAACACAGCGGACGATCGTCCGACCTCCTGCTCGCCGGCGGCCGACTCGAGCAGTTCGAGACGTGGTCCACCGAGCATGACGTTCCACTTCCGGATCCGGAACGCGAGTTCCTGTCCGAGTCGCGAACAGCGACCGACGAGGCAGAGCGACGTCGCGTGTCACGTCGACGCCAGTTCACCACCCTCGTGGCCGTCCTGGCCGTCCTGGCAAGCGTCGCTGCCGTCGTGGCGTGGGTCCAAGGCAACGAGGCGAGTGATCGAGCCGAGCGTGAAGCTGAACAGCGGCAACGTGCCGAAGCGGAGGCAGAACGCGCCCGAGAAGCGGAGCGACTCGCCGCAGAGAGTGCGAGAGAAGCGGAGGCGGCGAGGGAGGACGCCGAAGCGGCTGAGCTCGTCGCCACCGAGGAGGCACGGCGGGCAGAGGACGCGCAAGCGGTTGCCGAGGACGCGGCGGAGCGAGCCGACGTCGAGCGTGTGCGTGCGACGGCGTTCGACGTACTGGAGACCAACCCGGCGCTCGCGATGCTGCTCGCGGTCGAGGGAGATCGCATGGACCCGAGCATGGAGGGCAAGAGCGTGCTGCACCGCCTCCTCACCGGCACTGACGGGGTCGAGCGCATCCTGCCGGCGACGTACACCCAACTGTGGCTGATCAACGGGGGAACGACCGCCGTCGGCATCGGCGACCTGGGCATCGACCTGTGGGATCTCCGCGAAGGGACGAAGACGGTGGTCGAGATCGACCGAGCGCTTGGCAGCGAGGCACCCGGCCAGCGGATCGACGTGTCCGATGCGGGTCTGATTGCGATCGCCGACGACCTGGGCACCGACGTGTACGACGTGCGCACCGGAGAGCTCATCCGCTCCGGCGACCGGACCGGCGTCGCCGACGTCGTGTTCTCGCCCGACGGAACAGAGCTGGCCGTCGTCGCCGCGGACGGCGGTGAGGTCTGGTCGCTCACCGGCGCCGACGGGGACGCATCGGCGACCACCCTGGCTCCCGCGCTGACCGTCGCCTGGCACCCACAGGGAGACGGCTTCGTGATCATGAAACCTGGCAACACGGTCACCCATCAGTCTTCCCGGTCGTCGGTCGAGCACTGGCCGGCCGGCGCGTCCGAACCAGCATGGACCGCGCCCGGGATCCGGTACGACTGGCAGCGCCCGATGATCCTCTTCACGTCGGACGGGTCGGAGGTCGTCGTGACCCAGCTGGGCGAAGGCGACCAACCACAGCCGAGCACGATCCGAAGACTGTCGGTCGCCGATGGGACGCAGATCGGTGAGACGGTGCCGAATCGCGTCGGGATCGAGGACTGGATGTGGTTGGACGAGGCGCAGCGGCAGATCGGCCTGGCCGATCGCACGGTCCCGATGGCAGCGGTCGATCTCCGGACCGGTCGCCAGGCGGAGGTACCGTTCCTCGCCCCGACCGCATGGACGCTCGACTTCAGCCCGGCGCTCGGCCGCTACGTCGTCGGCGGCCCCCTCGGCATCTCGGTCCATGACCCATCGTGGACGGGTCCGCTCGAACGTCGCATCCCGATCGTCGCGCCCGACGGCGTCGACTTCCGCGGTGGCCCGGGGGCTGGCTACGGGATCGAGGAAGGCCAGCCGACGCACGAACAGGCGTTGTCGGGTGACGGCGAGCGGTTGCTGGTCTCAGTGTTCGATTACTTCCTAGCGAAGGGGCGGTTCGCGGCCCAGTACGATCTCACCGAGGACGATCCGGCACCGCGCATTCCCGACGTCCCAGGCCTCTACCGGGGCGACGGCGGCTACACGCTGCACGCCGGCCTCCAGGTTTTTGGTGACTACTCGGTGGAACCGCTGCCGGGCCTGTCCGGCGGCATCACGATGCTCGACGGCGACCTGCAGCCGCTCGGAGGGACAGTGGGGTGGCGAGGATTTTCCGAGAACCGCGGCCCGAGCCCGGACGGCCGCTTCTTCGTCGTGCAGTGGCTCTCGGAGGACTCGAACATCTCCACCCTCTACCGGGCCGACGGCACCCGCGTCATCGATCTCGAACTGCCGGGACCTCCCGGCTGGCTCGAGTTCAGCTTCGCCGGCGACGGCTCGCGTGTCGCGGCGCACGAGTACAACGGGGACGAGTGGGCGATCTGGGACACCGAGACCGGCGACATCGTCGACCAGGGGCCGCGGCCCGGCGCGCCGTTCCTCCGGCCGTGGTTGGCGGGCGACACCCTGTACGTCAGCTCCCTGTCTCCAAATGGCGAAGCCGAGTACGCGATTCAGCGTCTCGACCCGGTGACGTACGAACCCATCGGCGAGCCGCTGATCGGCCACCGCGCGAATCGGGCGTCGATCGTCGACAACGGCGCCGGCGAACTGATCGTCTCCCAGAGCTACCAGGGCGACGTCCGCCTCTGGGACCGGGCCACGGGCGAGCAGGTCGGCCGGGCGGACCAGGACTGGTTCGGCAGCCCCTCACGTGCCGTGCAGCTCAGCGACGACGGCACGGTGATGACGCGGATCACCGGCGCCTACGTCTCGGTCTGGAACCTCGACATCGACACCTGGGCCGACGTGGCGTGCGAGTTCGCCGGTCGCAACATGACCGCCGAGGAGTGGGACGAGTTCGGCCCGGACACCATCGACCACCGCACGACGTGCCCGCAGTACCCACTCCACCCCTGAGTTCCTTTGTCGATCGCTGGACCACTTCCACCAACCAACGAGCCAGTCTCGTCACGTCCACGAGCTCGCGCACCCCTGGATCGAGGCCAACATGACGAGCGAGCCGCGCCGCGTACGTGCAGCACCGGAACAAGCGGAGCTGGGGCTCGCCCGACACGAGGAACGAACGCGGCGTCGGGGAGGACGCTGTGTTCGTCATCCGGCAGGACCTGACCGCTCTGCCGCATCGCGACCTAACCGCTGAGTGGGAACCTCGCTCTAGCGTTCCCGGTCGGAGCCGCTCGGTACTCCGGTCAAGCGCGCTCGTCGGGCCTCCGACCCGAAGGTCAGGCAGTCTCGAACGAGCGAGCCCGGCGACTCGACGTGCCATGGTCGCGAAACCGCAGGCAAGGGAAGTGGGCGCCTGCGGGCCGACACCGGGGCCGGTCGATCGCGCCGTCGGTGTCGGAGGCTGTACAACAGCTCGTGTTGTACAGCGGCTCGAAAACGGAAAGAGGCCCGCCCGAGATTCGACTCGGAAAGGGCCTCTGACCTGGTTTTTCAGTTGGTGGCGGGGGCAGGATTTGAACCTGCGACCTTCGGGTTATGAG
>NZ_JASJCS010000169.1 GCF_030065885.1 Ilumatobacter sp.
CGACCCGTCCGCCACGCCGCTGGATCGCCTCGAGGCGGCCCGGGAAGTCGGGTGCGGTGCACAATGAGCCGTTCGACGCGTACGGGTTGGCGCCGAGCATGAGCACATGGTCGGTTCGGTCGCGGTCCCGGTGCCGGATCTCGACCGGACCGACCATGTGCTCATGCTCGGCGCCAACCCGTACGCGTCGAACGGCTCATTGTGCACCGCACCCGACTTCCCGGGCCGCCTCGAGGCGATCCAGCGGCGTGGCGGACGGGTCGTGGTCGTCGATCCGCGGCGGAGCGAGACCGCCGCCCACGCGGACCGGCACGTCGCGATCCGACCGGGCACCGACGCCCACCTGCTCGCATCCATCGCGCACGTGCTGCTCGCCGAGGACCTCGCCGCGCCGGGGCGGCTCGCCGAGCTGTGCTCCGGTCTCGACGAGCTGCCGGACCTGCTGGCTGCCTTCACGCCCGAGTCGGCGGCTCACGTGTGCGGCATCGACCCCGACACCATCCGCGAGGTGGCGCGCGAGTTGGCGGCCGCGCCGACCGCGGCGGTGTATGGCCGGATCGGCACGTGCACGCAGGAGTTCGGCACGCTCGCGTCGTGGCTCGTCGACGTGGTCAACATCCTGAGCGGCAACCTCGATCGTGTCGGCGGGGCGATGTTCACGACCGGCGCTGCGGGGCAACCGTCGACGAAGGGCCAGCCCGGGACGGGCCGCGGGATGCGGCTCGGCCGCGTGACGAGCCGCGTGGCCGGCCGGCCCGAGTCGCTCGGCGAGTTCCCCGTGAGCGCGTTGGCCGAGGAGATCGAGACGCCGGGCGAGGGGCAAGTCCGGGCACTGGTGACCGTCGCCGGGAACCCGGTGTCGTCCACCCCGAACTCGAACCGCCTCGACGCAGCGCTGGCCTCGCTCGAGTTCATGGTCGCGATCGACATGTACGTCAACGAGACGACGCGGCACGCCGACGTGATCCTGCCGCCACCGTCACCGCTCCAGAAGTCGCACTACGACCTCGCACTGCTGAACTTCGCGGTCCGCAACGTCGCCAACTACTCGCCCGCCGTGCTCCCGCTCGACGACGACCAGCCTCAGGAGTGGGAGGTCGTGCTCCGCCTCGCAGCCGTCGTCGCCGGGGCCGGCATCGACGCAGACCTCGCTGCGATGGACGACGAGATCGCGCAAGCCGTCGTCGGAGCCGCCGTCCGCGACGAGCACGGCACGGTGCACGACCGGACCGCCGACGAGCTGCTCGACGTGGTGGGCGAGCGCACCGGGCCGGAGCGGCTGCTCGACGTGGCGCTCCGGACCGGGCCGTTCGGGGACGGGTTCGGCGTCGAACCCGACGGGCTCTCACTCGCACGACTCGAGCGCAGCCCCCACGGCATCGACCTCGGACCGCTCCAGGAGCACCGCCTGCCGGAACTGCTGCGGACACCGTCGGGCACGGTCGAGGTGCTCCCCGAGCCGATCCGTGCCGACCTTCCCCGACTCGTCGCATCCCTCGACCGCAACTGGGCGGACTCGGTCGTTCTCGTCGGTCGTCGCCACATCCGTTCGAACAACTCGTGGATGCACAACGTCCGGGTCCTGACGAAGGGCCGCAACCGATGCACGCTCCATGTCCACCCCGACGACGCCGACCGGTTCGGCCTCGCCGACGGTGCCGCCGCCGAGGTGACGTCCCGGGTCGGCAGGGTCACCGTCGACGTCGAGATCACAGACGGCATCCGTCCGGGCGTGGTCAGCATCCCGCACGGCTTCGGGCAGAACCTGCCCGGGGTGCGGCTGCGCGTCGCCCAGGAGTATCGCGGCGTGAACACGAACGTCCTGACCGACGAGGAGCTGTGCGACGAGCTGAGCGGCAACAGCGCCCTGAACGGCGTGCCGGTCACGGTCCAGCCGGCCCGAGACGAGCTCAGCCGATCATCCGACCGGTGAGATCGGTCGACTCGACGTCGATGGCCGAATAGGGCAGGCGGGCGAAGAAGGCGTCCGCCTGCCGCGCCAGGGCCCGGATCGCAAGGTAGTTGACCGAACCGCCGATCGCGGCCCCGATGCCGATCGGGAGCAGCCGTCCGACGGCGACCGCGCCACGGCGCGTGCCGTACCGGCGGACGAGCGCTCGGCCCATCAACCGGTTGGCGGTCTGCAGCGTGCTGAGCCGCAACCGACCGTCGCCGCTCGGCGCGAGCCCGGTCGACGCCTGTTGGAGCGCCCGGGCGAACTCGTCGCGCGCCGAGCTGCCGTAGATCAGAACAGCGAGCACCCACGCCCGGCGCTCGTCGACCGAGGGGTCGGGCATACCGTGCAGAGCGGCGATGGTGAGGATCAGGTCACCGGCGCGAGCCGTGAACCAGCCGAGCTCGGCGGTCGTCGCGGCGATCGTCGCTGCGGTGCCGACGGCCGGTGCGGCGGCGGCCGCTCCGGCTGCCGCCCCGGCAGCTCCCAACTCGCGCGAGAACGACGCGGTGACCGCGGCGATCTTCTCGGGCCTGATCGTCCCCCCGACCGACTCGGCCCGGCGCCTGGCCTGCTCCCAACGATGCTGCGAGACGTCGTCGATCGACGCCAACATGCTCCGTGAGAGACGCTGCGCCTCCTCGGGACCGAGGCGGTCGACCAGCCGCGTCGCCCACTCGGACGCCTTGGCGTTCAGGCGATCGCTGACCGGCACGGCGGCGCTGGGTCTCAGCCGACCAACTCGGCGAGTCGGCGGATGCCCTCTTCGAGATCCGCGTCGCCGAGCGCGAAGCTGAATCGGGCATAGCCGGGCGCGCCGAACGCCTCGCCGGGCACGAACGCGACCTTCGCCTGATCGAGCACCAGGTCCGCCAGCTCGAGCGTCGTGGCGGCGACCGAGCCACCGATGTCGCGCCCGAGCAACCCCGACATGTTGGGGAAGCAGTAGAACGCACCCTGCGGTTCGATGCAGGTGACGCCGTCGATGTCGTTGAGCATCCCGTGCATCGTCGTGCCGCGTCGAGTGAACGCCTCGCGCATCATCACCACGTCGTCGAGGGGGCCGGCGACGGCGGCGAGCGCCGCCCGCTGGGAGACGTTGGCGACGTTCGACGTGGCATGGCTCTGGAAGTTCGAGGAGGCCTTGACGACGTCGGTCGGGCCGATCATCCATCCGACACGCCACCCGGTCATCGCATACGTCTTGGCGACACCGTTGACCACGAGGCACTGTTCGGCGAGATCGGGCACGAGGGTCGGCATCGAGGCGAACTCGTGGGCACCGTACGTGAGGTGCTCGTAGATCTCGTCGGTGACCACCCAGACGCCGTGCTCGACGGCCCACTCACCGATGGCCGCGACCTCGGCCGGCGTGTACACCGCGCCCGACGGGTTGTCCGGGCTGACGAAGAGCAGCACCTTCGTCCGCTCGGTGCGTGCGGCCTCGAGCTGGTCGACGGTGACCTTGAAACCGGTCTCGTCGCCCGTCTCGATCACGACGGGCACCCCGCCCGCCAGGGTGATCGACTCGGGGTAGGTGGTCCAGTACGGGGCAGGGAGCAGGACCTCGTCGCCCGGGTCGCACAGCGCCGCGAAGGCGGTGTACACGGCGTGCTTGCCGCCGTTGGTGACGAGCACCTGGGCGGCCTCGACCGCGTAGCCGGAGTCGCGCTTCGTCTTGTCGGCGATGGCCTGCTTGAGCTCGGGCAGGCCGCCGGCCGGCGAATAGCGGTGGTTCTTGGGATCGCGGCAGGCCTCGATCGCGGCGTCGACGATGTGGACGGGGGTCGGGAAGTCGGGCTCGCCGGCACCGAAGCCGACCACGTTCTCGCCTGCGGCCTTCATCGCCTTTGCCTTGGAGTCCACCGCCAAGGTGGCGGAAGGAGCGATGGCGGCGAGTCGTTGTGATGTTCGGTTCACGTGTCCATCGTGCCAGACGAACTCCCCGACGAGGTACCCAGAATTGGCGTGAGCCCGCCCCCGAGAGGGAAGCGGGCTCACGCCA
Source organism: Ilumatobacter sp. (assembly GCF_030065885.1). Taxonomy (GTDB): domain Bacteria; phylum Actinomycetota; class Acidimicrobiia; order Acidimicrobiales; family Ilumatobacteraceae; genus Ilumatobacter. Next base: position 3,960 of record NZ_JASJCS010000169.1, read on the forward strand.
TGCGATGGTGCACCCATCGAGTTCAGTCGTCGGAGCTGTCGTCGTCGTCGGAGCTGCTGTCGTCGTCGATCCGCTCGATGGTGATGCGGGCGACGGGGCCCTCCCAACCGTGCACGGCGGGGTCGAGGTCGGCGATCCCCTCGACTCCCGGGTGCGGTGCGATCACGCCGCCCTCCGGCTCACGGACGAAGGGGTTGCCGCCGACCGGGCCGGGGATGTGGCTGGCCAGCTCGTTGTTGGCCTCGGTGCCAGCGTCGTAGGCGCGGACCTCGAAGACCTGCGTCCGGTTGCCGAGGCGGACCGAGTCGAGGCCGGTGAACGCATCGTTCGTGTTGACCAGCATGTTCACGAGGCTGAGACGGTCGCCACGGCGTGCGTCGAAGGTGAACGTGCTGACACCGCCGGGCCCGAACGGCGCGTCGCCGCCCACGAAGGCGTCGCGAACGCCCGGGACCTGGTCGTAGGTGTCGACGAACACGCCGAGGTTGGCGTCCTCGGCGATGGCGGCGACCGCAGCGGTGGCCGGCGAACCGGTGTTCCACACGTCGACACGGCGCGAGTGGACGACCGCGCCGGCCGGCGAGAACGGCTGGAACCCGGTCGAGATGTTCTCGATCGTGACCTGATAGGTGGCATTGGCGCCTCCGCGCCCGGCGTCGGCGACGCTCGGGACCGCGGCGAGGCCGCCGAGCGCGACGGTGACGGCGAGGCTGCGGCGGAGGGTGTGGCGGGACGTCTTCATGGTGGGTGAACTCCTCATCGAGTCGTGTTGGGGACGGACACCACTGAAGGGCACCGGCCGCGAAACGGACAAGGAGATGCGGCGAAACAAATCGGGCCGAACACGAAACGAAAGATGAAGGCGTAGCCGTGGGAACCAGGGCGATCGCTGCCATCCTTCGGGCTGTGGACCCGACCTCGATCCGACTCCCCGCGCACCTGCTGCCCGCCGACGGCCGATTCGGTTGCGGGCCCTCCAAGGTCCGACCCGCCCAGATCGACGCCATCGAGGCGGCAGCGGCCACCGTGATGGGCACGTCACACAGGAAGCCCCAGGTCAGAGACCTCGTCGGCTCGATTCGCAGCGGTCTGCGCGACCTCTTCTCGCTCCCCGACGGATGGGAGGTCGTGATCGGCAACGGCGGCACGACGGTGTTCTGGGACGCAGCGAGCTTCGGCCTCGTCACCGAACGCAGCCAGCACCTGGTGTTCGGCGAGTTCTCCTCGAAGTTCGCGGTGGCGTGCGCCGCGGCGCCACATCTCGGCGATCCGACGGTCATCGAGAGCGCGACCGGCGATCACCCCGACGCCGTCGCCGAGTCCGGCATCGATCTGTACGCCCTGACGCACAACGAGACGTCGACGGGGGTCGCCATGCGGCTCACGCGGCCCGCGGGAGCCGACGGGGGCGCCCTCGTCGCGGTCGACGCCACGTCGGGCGCCGGTGGGCTGCGCTGGGATCCGGCGGAGGTCGACGTCTACTACTTCGCGCCCCAGAAGTGCTTCGCGAGCGACGGTGGCCTGTGGCTGGCCGCCTGCTCCCCTGCCGCGGTCGAGCGGGTCGAGCGGTTGGCCGCCGGCGACCGCTGGTGCCCTGCGTCGATCGATCTCGGCATCGCGCTCACGAACAGCCGGTCGAACCAGACCTACAACACCCCCGCAGTCGCGACGCTGGTGATGCTCGCAGCGCAGGTGGAGTGGATGAACGGCAACGGAGGCCTCGAGTGGTGCGCCTCGCGCTCCGACCGGTCGGCCGCCATCATGTACGACTGGGCCGACCGCACCACGTGGACCACAGCGTTCGTGACCGACCCGGCCAAGCGCTCGAGCGTCGTCGCCACGATCGACCTGGACGACGCGATCGACGCCACCGACGTCAGCACGGCACTGCGGGCGAACGGCATCCTCGACACCGACAGCTACCGCAAGCTCGGCCGCAATCAGCTCCGCATCGGGATGTTCCCGGCGATCGAGCCGAGTGACGTCGAGGCGCTCACCGTGTGCATCGAAGCGACGGTCGACGCGCTCGCGGCGTGAGCCGACCGCTCTGACACACTGATCCCGTGCAGACCGACGACGTGCTCACCATCGAAGCCGACGAGCTCGGCGAGCTGCGGTCGCCGGTGATGCTGATCGCGCTCACCGGCCTGTTCGACATCGGCGGCGCAGCGACGACGGCGCTCGACGAGTTCGCGCCCGCCGACGCTGCGGTCACCGTCGCCGAGATCGACCCCGATCCGTTCTACGACTTCACGCAGCAGCGACCCCAGGTCGAGATCGAGGACGGCGACATCCGCGTGATCCGATGGCCCGAGAACAAGTTCGACGTCGTGCGCGGGTCGGGTGACCGGGATCTCGTCGTGCTCGTCGGCGTCGAGCCGCATCTCGCCTGGCCGTCGTACTCGGCGTGCATCGCCGAAGTCGCCGACCGCCTGGGCTGTGAGGCCGTCGTCACGGTGGGGTCGGCCGCCGAACCGGTGCCCCACACCCGCACGCCGCTGGTGACCGGCAGCACGACCGACGCAGGGCTCGCCCAACGGTTGGGCATCGGTCAGCCCAGCTACCAGGGGGTGACCGGCGTGGTCGGTGTCATCCAGGCCGATCTGACCGCACGTGGCTTGCCGGCGGTGTCGCTGCGGGTCGGCGTGCCGCACTACCTGATGAGCGCCGAACATCCCCAGGCGGTCGCAGCGCTCCAGACTCATCTGGGCCACGTGCTCGGTGTCCCGGCGCCCGACGTCGGCCATCTCGCCGACGACATCGAGCGCTGGCGCGGACTGCACGACGAGGTGGTCGCCGGCGATGTGCAGCTGCAGCTGTACGTGAAGATGCTCGAGCAGGAGTACGACAAACGAGCCGAGGCGGCGATCCCCTCGGCCGATGACCTGGGTGCGCAGTTCGAGGAATTCCTCAAGGAGCAGCGCGATGACGGGCCGGCGGGCACCTGAGCCCGCCGGTGGGCAGTCAGCCGAACGTCACGGTGGCCGGGTAGACCGCCGTGTCGTAGGCGACGAGCGCGTCGGTCGTCGAGCTGTCGGGCACGGCGATCCGGACCTCGGCCACCCGTCCCGCGCCGAGTGAGTACGCGCCACCGGCGAACGCCAGATCGAAGGACACGCCTCTGAACTCGCCCGGTTCAGGCGAGAGCACTCCGACGTCCTCAGCCAGGGTCACGCAGTCCGAGCCGTCGGCCGTGCAGTCGTACAGGCCGGCTGCGACGACGACGAACGCTTCGCCGGGGTCGGATGCCGGCGCGATCCAGACCTGCAGACGGACCGGCGCCGTCAGCGTGACGACCGTGGTCGGCGCCCGCCAGATCTGACGCTCGCTCACGTCGGCACTGCCGAGGCCACCGACGGAGCGTTCGATCGTCAGGCCGGGATCGGTGTTGCGGTCGGTGTCGTAGTTCGGGAGTGTCGTGCCGTTGATCGGCGCCCTCGTCAGCAGCGGCAGCGCCGGCGTCGACGGCACGTCACCTGCGGCCGGCGACGCCATCGTCAGCCGGCTCGGCGCCGTCGGCACGGTCGTGGTCGTGGTGGTCGTCGTTGGTGGCGGCGCGGTCGTGGTGGGGGCGGCCGTCGTGGTCGGGGCCGCCGTCGTGGTCGGCGCCACCGTGGTCGTCGGGGCAGCGGTCGCCGCCACCGTGGTCGGGGTGATCGTCGTGGTCGGGGTGATCGTCGTGGTCGGCGCGATCGTCGTGGTCGGCGCAACTGTCGTGGTCGGCTCAGTTGTCGTGGTCGTGGTGGTGGTCGTCGTTGTCGTCGTGGTCGATGGCTCGGTGACGACGGGTACCGGCGTCGGCGGTGGTATCGCTGCGCCGCCGTCGTCGACAGCCCCTCCGTCGTCACCATCGTCGACGACGACCGGCACCTCGTCGGCCGCCTCGGCGTCGTCGCCACCCGAGGGCAGACCGGCGGCGATCGTCGTCAGGATCATGCCGATGACAGCGGCCGTCGCCGCACCGACGGCGGCGCCCCCATCCAACAGGCGGCGCGGGAACAGCCGGATCTGGGCGATCAGCGAGAGGGGTCCCATCGCCGCCCACAGGCTCCCGAGCGAGACCGACATCATCGCCCTCACCACCGCCGGGTCGAACTGGGTACCGGCGCATTGCTCGAGCTCGGCGCGCGCCCGCGAGGCCGGTATCGGCTTCTTGTACGACCGCGCCGAGGTCATGACGTCGAAGGCGTCGGCGACGCAGACGATCCGCGAGGCGAGCGCAGTCTCCTGGCTCGAGATGCCGGTCGGATAGCCCCCGCCTTCCCAGCGCTCGTGGTGC
>NZ_JASJCS010000030.1 GCF_030065885.1 Ilumatobacter sp.
TGACCCTGGCAAGATCGAATCCGGTCATGCATCCTGATCGAACGTTCCTGGACCGCCGGCGCTTCCTCGTGCTCGGTGGTATGGCGGCGGTTGCCGCGGCATGCTCGTCGTCCGACGACGATGCCGTCTCGGCTCCCACCGAGACGGACGACGGCGCTCGATCCAGCGCGCCGACCGCGCCTGCCGAGACGTCGCGGGCGACCACGGCAGCGTCGCCGACCACGAGCTCGGCCGCTGCTGCCGATGCGGATGAGCCGGGTCCGACCACGGCGAGCGCCAGCGCGCTCGATCCGTTCACCGCGGCCGACTTCGAGACGCTCGGTGTCTGCGCGCTCCTGGCCGACACGACGGCGGGTCCGTTCCCGAACCGAGAGCGGCTCGACCGGCGCGACGTCACCGAGGGCTACCCGGGTCACCCGCTCCGGCTCGGGCTCCGGGTGATCGACGCTGCGTGCGAGCCGGTTCCCGGCGCCGCCGTCGAGATCTGGCACGCCGACGCCACGGGCGACTACAGCTCGTACCAAGACGGCGGCACCGGCAAGGACGAGGGCGAGGGCACGGCGTTCCTGCGCGGCCTCCAGACCGCCGGCGACGACGGCATCGTCGAGTTCCTCACGATCTATCCCGGCTGGTACCCGGGCCGCGCCGTCCACATCCACCTGAGCGTGCACGTCAGCGGCGACACCACGCTCACGAGCCAGTTGTTCTTCGACGACGGCTACACCGAGCAGGTGTACGCGTCGGCGCCGTACGACGAGTTCGGGCCGCCCGACACGCCGAACGGCCGCGACGGCATCGCCGGCCCGGCGATCGCCACCGGAGGCCTGCTCGCGCTCGCGCCGGGCGCGACATCGGCGGGCGTCGGCACCGTGGGGTTGGCGAACCTCGGCGTCACCGCCTGATCGGCGCCGGCTCACGCCGAGCTGGCGGCCTCGGTCGGCTGGGTGACGTCGTTGTCGTGATCGCCGTCGCCCAGTGGCACACGCCCGATCCGTTCGACCGCGAGCGAGACCGCGATCCCCACGATGACGCCGCGTTCGACACGCGGCGCGGTTGCCAGCGTGGCGGCGAGCGTGGCGGCACCGACCAGGAGGTGCGGCGTGCCCCGGTGGCGGAGGTCCCACAACCCGCGCAGGTTGATCAGCTTCGCGACCGCACCGATGACGATCGCGCCGAGGATGGCCTGCGGGAGGTCGCGCAGCACGGGTGTCAGCGGGAGGGTCAGCAACACGAACGCGCCGGTGATCGCGCCGGCCCACGCGCTTGTGGCGCCGGCCATCCGGTTCAGCGAGCTGCGCGAGAACGAACCGCCCACCGGGAACGCGCCCGACACGCCGGCGGCCAGGTTGGCCACACCCTGGGACACCATCTCGCGGTTGGCGTCCCACGGCTCCCTGTCGAGCCGGGCGAAGGTCCGGGCGATCGATGCCGGCTCGGCGAACCCGACGAGCGCGATGGCCAGCGCTGGCACGATCAGATCGGCCGTGCGCGACCAGGGGAACTCGACGCCGAGCGAGATGAAGCCGCCGTCGAGCTCGCCGACGATCGATCCGCCGTAGCCGGAGGCCGAGCTGATCACGAGGCCGACGACCACCGCGGCGAGCACGCCGGGGAACAACCGGTGCAGGAGCCTCCCGCCGAAGATCATCACCAGCGTCATCGCCGCGAACAGCATCGCCGTGAGGCTCCACCGCCCGGGATGCGCGAGCGCGTCGAACGCGTTGTGGAGCACGCCGCCGCGGTCGGGGTCGACGTCGAAGGCCTTGGGGAGCTGCGACGACAGGATCAGGATCGCGGCGGCCGTCGTGAAGCCGACGAGCACCGGTGGCGAGAGCAGGTATGCGACCCGGCCCAGCCGGCCGAGGCCAAGCAGGACGCGCATCCCGCCGACGAGGAGCGCCAGCAGCGCCGCCATCTCGATGTACTCGGCCGACGACTCCGTGGCGAGCGGCGACAGCGCACCGAACGTCAAGAGCGCCGTGAGGGCCACCGGTCCGGTCTGCAGATAGCGCGAGGACACGAACAGCGCGGCCAAGAGCGACGGGAGCGCGGTCGCCCACAGCCCGTACTGGGGCGGCATCCCCGCAAGCTCGGCGTACGCCAGCGACTGCGGAATCGCGACGAGCGCGACCGACACCCCGGCGATCACGTCGCCCGTGCTCGGACGACCGAACCGCTGCATGGTCGCGACGCTAGTCACGGTCGCGCGCCGGCCCGCGGCCGCCGGGTCGGATACCGTCCGTGCATGACCCTCCGGGATCATGTCGACGCGATCTTCGGACGGCCCGCCGAACACGGCATCTCGCTCGCGATGGTGGTGGTCCGCGACGGCGAGATCGTCGCCGAACGCTACGGCCACCAGCCCGACACCGCGTTCGGTCCGGGGGAACCAGTCGACGAGACCACGACGCTGATCTCCTGGAGCACGGCCAAGTCGATGACGCACGCAGCCGTCGGCCTGCTCGTCATGGACGGCCTGGTCGATCTCGACGCACCCGCTCCCGTACCGGAATGGGAGGGCACTCGGAAGGCGGGCATCACATGGCTCGACCTGCTCGAGATGCGCCCCGGCCTGCGCTTCTTCGAGGACTACGTCGACGAGCACCAGTCCGACTGCATCGCGATGCTCTTCGGAGACGGACACGCCGATCACGCCGCCTACGCCGCAGCGCTGCCGCTCGACCACGAACCGGGCACCGTCTGGAACTACTCGTCCGGTACGACCAACATCGTCACGCGGGCGCTCGGGGGCATCGTCGGCGGCGGCCGCGACGGCATGGAGGCGTTCCTGCGCAACCGCCTCTTCGAGCCGTGCGGCATGAGCTCGGCGACGCCCAAGTTCGACGATGTCGGCACCTGGGTCGGTTCGTCGTACGTCTACGCGACCGCCCGGGACTTCGCCCGGTTCGGCGAGCTGTACCGCAACGACGGCGTGACCGCCGGCGGTGACCGCATCCTGCCAGAGGGCTGGGCCGACCACGGCCGCACCGTCGTCGCCCACGACCCCGCCGAGCCGGTTCCGGGTGGCTTCGACTACGGGCGCCACTGGTGGATGTGGCCCGCGTTCCCGGGGTCGATCGCTGCGCATGGCTTCGAGGGTCAGTACATCGTCGTGGTGCCCGATCGTGCGCTGACCGTGGTCCACCTCGGCAAGACCGACGCCGACGTGCGCCACCACCTGATCGCAGCGATCGTTGACCTGATCCACGCCGCCGCGTCGACGCCGTAGGCTGGTCGGTGGTCGTACCTCCCGACCGTTGGACGATGACCGAATCCGCTGCCGCCGACGCGACGAACGCCCCGGACCCGCTGTTGCCCACGGGCGAGTTGCCGGTGACCGAGCGCGAGCCGGCGTTCGAGGAATCCAAGCCGAGATGGCGGCCGACCCTCAAGGTCCTCTTGTTCGTGGCGGTCATCTACTACTTCGTGATCCCGCTGATCCCGAACTTCCGCAACGCATGGTCGGAGTTGCAGCGGGTCGAGCCGGTCCTGCTCGTCGTCGGATTGGCGCTGGAGATGATCGCCCTGTACTGCTACGCGCCGCTCATGAAGGCGGCGCTCGGCGAGGCCGGCGAACCGCTGTCGCACTGGCGGCTGTACCGGATCCAGATGAGCACCCGGGCGCTGTCGAGCATCGTGCCGGGCGGCAGCGCGGCCAGCTCGGCGCTCGGCTACCGGCTGATGACGTTGTCGGGGGTGTCCGGTGCCGACGCCGGGTTCGCCCTCGCAACGGTCGGGCTCGGTTCGGCGGTGGTGCTCAACATGATCCTGTGGTGCGGGCTGATCGTGTCGATCCCGATCCGGGGCGTGAACGCGATCTACGGAACCGCCGCGCTGGCGGGCATCCTCGTCATGGGGCTTGCCGGCACGCTGGTGTTCGGTCTGATGGAGGGCACCGAGCGCTCCGAACGCATCATCCGCTGGATCGCCCGGAAGCTGCGCCTCGACGACGAGAAGGCGGCCACGGTGCTCCACCGCGTCGCCGAGCGGCTCGAACAGCTGCTCAGCGATCGTCGGCTCCTCGGTCGGGTCGCGTTCTGGGCTGCCCTCAACTGGCTGTTCGACGCGGCCGCGCTCTGGATCTTCCTGCGGGCCTTCAACGTGACGATGGACGTCGACGCGCTGATCATCGCGTTCGGCATCGCCAACGTGCTTGCCGCGATCCCGATCACGCCCGGCGGCCTCGGCTACGTCGACGGCGGCTACGTGGCGATGCTCAGCGGCTTCGGTGCCTCCGTGCGGCGCGCCACCCTCGGCGTCGCGTCCTACCGGTTCGCCCAGTTCTTCTTCCCGATCCTGCTGGGTGGGGTGTTGTACCTGTCGCTCCGGGTGGGTCCGTGGTCGATCGAGCGGCGTGAGCGCCTGATCCGGCTGCGCGACCTCGCCGAGGAAGAGACCCGCCGTGGCGAGTCGTCGATCGACTTCCAGTTGCGCTTCCCGACTCGCGACGACACCGGTGAGCTGATCCGGCGGCCGCCGACGACGATCGAGCGCCATCAGGAACGGTTCCGTCGCTGGCGCCGCAACCGCAAGCAGTGAGCGCGGTCGCGGACGTCGACGGCCTGACGGCGGACGTGCTCGCCTGGGGCCTGCCACGCCTGCGCGATCTGCCGTGGCGCCGGACGCGGGACCCCTGGGCGGTGCTCGTCAGCGAGGTGATGTTGCAGCAGACGCAGGTCGCTCGGGTGGTGCCGAGGTGGGAGCGGTTCCTCGAGCGGTTCCCGACCGTGGCAGCCTGCGCCGCCGCCCCGCTGGCCGACGTCCTCCGCGAGTGGCAGGGCCTCGGGTATCCGCGGCGGGCGCGCAACCTGCACGCAACGGCGGCCCGGGTCGATGCGCTCGGCGGCTTCCCGCAGACGCTGGAGCAGCTGTTGGAGCTGCCCGGCGTCGGGCCCTATACGGCGCGGGCGTTGCTGGCGTTCGCGTTCGAGATCGACGCGGCCGTCGTCGACACGAACATCGCCCGCGTGTACGCACGCGTGGCGGGCGAGCGGCTGACGCCCAAGCGCGTCCAGGCGATGGCCGATGCGGCATGCCCCTCCGGTGACGCCTGGGTCTGGAACCAGTGCCTGATGGACCTCGGCGCCGTTCTGTGCCGGCCCGAGCCCTCGTGTGTCGAGTGTCCGATCCGCACGAGATGTGCCTGGCACATCTCGCGCGGGGATGACCCGGCGATCGGGTCGAGTGGCGTCAGCGGCCGGCAGGCGCGGTTCGAGGGCAGCGACCGGCAGGCGCGCGGTCGACTGATGCGCGCACTCACCGAGGGCCCCGTCGAGCGCCGCGACGTCGCGGCGGTCATGCAGCGCGACGGCGCAGATGCGAGTCGCCTCGTACGGGCCCTCGTCGACGAGGGTCTCTGCGCCGACGACGGCGATCTCGTGCGACTGCCCGACTGACGCACCCGGGCGAGGATCCTCTGTCGTCGCAGCCTCGACCGGGTCGACGATGGGAGTGATTCGGCCGTGCCGGACATCGGGCACCTCGTGAAGTCGGGCCTTTCCGCCGGCATCGCCGTGCCGCTCTGCCTCCTGATCGCGGCGGCGGGGCGACGGATTCCCGGCGTCGCCCGTGTGCGCCAGCGGGTCGTCAGCCTGCTGTGATCTGGCCGACGATGTCGTCGAAGGCGGCGTCGGCGTAGGCGACCATCTCGTCGTCGGTGCGGTCCTGGATCGGGTGCGGCGTGAAGACGCGCGCCATCGCCGAGTAGCCGAGCGACTTGGACTGCGACTCGGCCGCGGTCACGAACTCGTTCGACGCGACGAACATCCCCGGGATGCCGCGGATCTCGAGGTCGCTGATGTCGTGCACACTGCACGACGTGCAGCTGCCTCAATCGGCAAGCGCTTCGATGACCACCTGACACTCGGTCGCGATCTGGTGGCGCAGGTCGACGGGTGCCGGCTTGGCGAACGTCGGCTTGCGGTAGCGCTTGACCTTCGCGCCGACCTCGGTCAGGCGCTGCTCGATCCGGTCGAGGAAGACGTCGCCGCGCGGCTTGGAGATGTCGAGCAGCCCGACGGTCAGCCCCGAGAGCGAGGCCGGGCGGGCGAGGCGCGCTCGCTCGGCGACGGTCTGCTCGCCGGTCGGGTCGAGAATCGTCTGTGCCATCGCTGCCCCCTTGCGCCGCTGATCAGTATCGCACTTCGCGGGTGACCGGCTTCGAACCCATCTCGCCGTTCACCCAGCCCGGGATCACCATCGAGAACAGGCCGGCGCCGCCGCCGCTGTACGCGAGCATCAGGCCGTCGGGACGGAACTTCGGCAGGTTGACCGGGCCATCTGCCGTGTCCGGCGCGAGGAAGCCGCTCGCCGACTGGGTCGGGACGCCCTCGGCGATCTCGCCGGCCCCGCGGGCGAGCTCGCCGATCGGCGTGGTGAGCCGCATGTGCAGTTCGAACAGGATCCGGTCGCGATCCCAACCGGCCTCGGCGAAGACCCTGGCGTGCTCGGGGCCCATGACGACGATCGCGTCGAAGGCCATGACGAGCTTGTGGTGGTGCATCGCCTGGAGCTGGTGGGCGAGCGAGTTGGCGAGGCTCTCGGGCGTCCGCGACAGCTGATCGACCATGCCCCTCGGTCCCTCGCCTGCGAACAGGGTGACGGCGTCGACGCCGGGATCGACGCCGTGTTGGCCGGCCAGCGTGCCGTAGGGCGAGTCGGCGTCATTCTCGGCGAAGCAGAAGCTCAGCTTGCCGGGGTTGCCGTGTGCGGCGCGGTCGACCTCGCCGGGCCGGCCGCCGCCGATGTTGCGGATCACGAGCTGGAGCGCACGCCCGATGGTCGAGTTGGCACGGTTGCCCTGACCGAGCGCGTTGATGCCCGAGTTCATGCCGATCGCCCGCGTGCCGGGCCCGCTGCAGATCACGACGGGCCCGACCGGCATCGTCGTCGCCAGCAGCCCGTGCATGTTGAACTCGTCGTTGCACGCCGCCTCGACCGCCGTCAGCACCCACGGCAGGTACTCGGGGAGGCAGCCGGCCATCACCGCCGCGATCGCGACCTTCTCGACCGACGCGTGGACGAGGTCGGGCGGCACGGTCGCGACGATCTCGTCGGGAGCCCGTGACGTGCCGGTCAACATCGCCAGCACGCGCTCCTCGGTCGGCGGCACGACGGGAAGGCCGTCGCTCCAGCCGCGCGTGAACATCATCTCGACGGGATCCTCGAGCTCGGCGACCTCGATCCGCCGTGACCGCAGCACGCTGCCACCGTGTCGTGCCCGCAGCTCGTCGACGAGGTCCGGGTCGACGCTCCGCGAGCCGCAGCCGGGACGCATCGCCGGCAACCCTCCACCGAGGTCGTCGATGCCGGTGAACTCGCGCCACGCGTCACGCGACCAGCCGAACGTGCGGTCGACCTCGGCGCCGTCCTCGACCCGGATCAGCGTCGGCACGGTCTCGATGTCGTGGTGCCAGCTCACCCCGAGATCGACGTCGTGGATCGCCAGCGGGTCACCGGGGAACGCCGGATCGTCCTGGGTGTAGACGACGAGGTCGCGCGCTGCCGCGATCTCCCTGAGCGCCGGCACGATCGTCTGGCACGTCTCGCAGTCCCTCTTGACGATCGCCACGAGTCCGTCGGGCAGCGTCGGCTTGCTCATGGCCCGACGGTACCGGCCGGTCACGTGCCGGTCACGACCCGGGATGGACGACCGGGAAGCGCTCGTCGTCGAGGGCGTCCCCCGGCACCAGACCCGCAGGATCGAACGGCGGCGACACCTGCCAGGGTCGCTCGGCCCAGACCGCGTCGTCGCCGACCCATCGCAGGCTCACGGCTCGGCGTCGCGTCGTCGTCGACGGGTTGCCCGGCGCGTCGTGAAGCGTGCGGTAGTGGAACACGATCACGTCACCCGGGTCGGTGTCGAAGCTGACGACCCGGCGCCGATCGGGGTCCTCGGCGATCAGCGCATCGATGTCGGGCAGGAGCTCGTACCGGCCGCTCTCCGCGGCGTACGGCGTGTGGTCGACGAACTTACGCGGGATGAACCAGCGGTCCCAGCGGTGGGAGCCGGCGAGGAAGCGCATGGCGGTGTCGGCCGGCACCGGGTCGAGGGCGATCCACATGCTGACGCTCTGATCGCCGTCGACGCAGTAGTAGGGCTGGTCGTGGTGCCACGGTGTGCGCTCGGTGGCCCCGGGCTCCTTGACGAGCACGTGCTCGTGGAAGAAGCGGGCGGTCCGGGAACCCATCAGCTGCGAGGCGACCATCGCCAGGCTGCCCTCGCGGACGATCCGCTCGTACTCGGGCACCGACCGCCAGGTGACGTAGTCGCTCCAGAACCCGTCCGACTCGTCGGGGTTCGTGTACCAGTGCGACCATTCGCTGGGGTGCGTGCGGTTGTGCTCGACGCCGGCGGCGAGCTCGTCGACCCACGACTCGGGCAGCAGCTGCCGCAGCACGGTGGCGCCGTCACGCCGGAACTCCTCGATCTCGAGATCGACGATCCTCGTCACGTCGCTACTCTCGCGCGCCGCCGGTCCGTTCGGGCCACCAGTGCTTCGGGAGCAGGCGCTTCCCGTGGCCCGCGCGGTCGGCGAGCCGCAGGGCGAGCCGCGGCGCACGCGACGCGAGCTTCACCCACCAGCGGTTCGCCGGCTTCGAGTAATCGCGGTTGTACGGGCACACGCGGATGCAGACCGAGCAGTCGGTGTTGACCTTGGTCCAGTAGCCGAAGCACTTCTCGCCGTCGACCGACCACTTCTCGACGCCGATCAGGTTCGAGCGGTTGTGGCGCGCGGCCGACGGCTCGCCGCCGGGGATCGCCTTCGCCGGGCAGGCGTCGGTGCAGCGCCGGCACCCGTCGCAGAACCGTTCCACACCGAACGAGTGGGGGTGGTCGCGCGCGAGGGGCAGGTCGGTGAAGATCTTGCCCAGGCGCAAGCGTGGGCCGAACTCCGGCGTGATCAGCAGCCCGTGCCGCCCGTACTCGCCGAGCCCGGCCTCGAGCGCAAGAGGGATCGCCAGCGCGGTGTCGTTCATCGACGGGACGGCTTCGTAGCCGAGGTTGCGGAGGTACTGCGCGATCGTGAGCAGCACGACCGAGTCGAGCGAGTACCCCATGCCGGTCGCCGTGCCGGCCAGCGCCGACGGCGCGGTGCGGGTGAGCTCGTGGTCCATCGACTGCCCGATCACGATGACGCTGGTCAGCCCCTCCGGCAGGTCGTTCGGCTTCGGACCGCCGCGCTGCACCGAGAACCGCTCGGTGTAGACCCACCGCTCGTCGAACGGTGCGATCCCGACGAGGTCGGCACCCACGACCTTCGCGACGTGCTTGACGTCGCTCGCCGCGGCGGCGGCTGACTCGAACTCGATCCGCTCGTCGGCGCCGTCGCGCAGCATCGACAGCGGGTCGAGGAACCCGTCGCGACGGTCGTCGGTCTCGAACATCTCGGCGAAGGTGTCGGTGACGTGCCACGACGCGTTGCGGAGCGCATAGTCGTGCTGGGTGTAGCCGGGCGCGGCCCGCCACTCCGTCAGCGGCCGGCGATAGGTCGAGTAGAAGCGATCGGCCGCCTCGGAGCGGATCTCGGGGTCCCACCTCGAGCGAGAGAACACGTCGTCGACCTGCGAGAACCGCTCGAACGAGTCGAGCACCCGGTACCGCCGGTGCGAAGCGTTGCGCATCGCTCCAGGTTCGCAGAATCGCAGACGTCGGCCGCACCGACGGCGCCGGCGGCCCCGTCCGTCAGATCAGGCGGCCGCGACGGGAGTCGATCACGCCGGTCACGAAGCCGGCGGTGTGGAGTCCGCCGGCGAAGCGGGCGTGCTCGATCTTCAGGCAGCGGTTCTGGACGACGTCGAGGCCTGCGGCGCTCGCCACGGTGGCGGCATCGTCGTGCCGGAGGCCGAGCTGGAACCAGACGGCGCCGGCCCCGACGTCGACGGCCTCGTCGACGACCGACGGGAGGTCGTCGACTCGCCGGAACACGTCGACGAGGTCGGGCACGTCGGGCAGGGCGTCGAGCGACGGGTACACCGGCTGACCGAGGACCTCGTGCTCGCGCGGGTTGACGTAGTAGACGGTCCACGGCGCCTTGCCGGCCAGGTAGGTGGCGACGAAGTGGCTGGCCCGGCTGGGGTTGGCCGACATGCCGACGATCGCCACCGTCCGCGTCCGCTGCATCAGCGCGAGCCGTTCCGACGCACGTTCGAGGATCGTCATGCCGGACCGTCCTGGCTGGCTCGCAGCGCCCGATCGAGGTCGGCGCAGATGTCCTCGACGTCCTCGAGGCCGACCGAGATGCGCACGAGGTCCGGCTCGATGCCGCCTGCGACGAGTGCCTCGTCGGACAGCTGCTGGTGTGTCGTCGACGCGGGGTGGATCACGAGCGTGCGAGCGTCGCCGATGTTGGCGAGGTGCGATGCAAGCCGAACCGATTCGATGAAGCGCGACCCGGCGGGGCGGCCGCCCCTGACCCCGAACGAGAACACCGCACCCGGGCCCTCGGGGAGGTAGCGCTGCGACCGTTCGTACCAGAGGGAGTCGGGCAGGCCGCTGTAGAGCACCCACTCGACGAGCGGGTGCTCGTGCAGGAACGCAGCGACCTGCCGGGCGTTCTCGGCGTGCTGGCGCATGCGCAGAGCCAGCGTTTCGAGACCCATCAGGAACAGGAAGGCGTTGAACGGCGTCATCGTGGCGCCCACGTCGCGCAGCTGCTCGGAGCGCACTCGGGTGAGGAAGCCGTACTCGCCGAAGTTCCCCCACCAGCTCAGGCCGCCGTAGGCCGGCATGGGCTCGGTCATCAGCGGGAACCGGCCGTTGTCCCACGGGAACCGGCCCGACTCGACGATCGCGCCGCCGATCGACGTCCCGTGCCCGCCGAGGAACTTGGTCACCGAGTGGAGCACGACGTCGGCGCCGAACTCGATCGGCCGGCACAGGTACGGGGTGGCCATCGTGGAGTCGACCACCAGGGGCACGCCGTTCGCCCCGGCGACGTCGGCGAGGCCGTCGAAGTCGGGGATCATGCCGGACGGGTTGGCGATGGTCTCGACGTAGATCGCCTTCGTCTGGGGCGTGATGGCCGCTGCGACGTCGTCCGGCTCGGGCGAGGCCACGAACGTCGTCGCCACCCCGAAACGGGCGAGGGTGACCTCCATCAGCGTGCGGGTGCCGCCGTACAGCTGGGCACTGGCGACCAGGTGGTCGCCCTGCCCGGCCAGCGACGCAAGGGTGAGGAACTCCGCAGCCTGACCGCTCGACGTGCCGATCGTACCGATCCCGCCCTCGAGCGAGGCGATCCGCTCCTCGAACGCGGCGACCGTCGGGTTCGAGATCCGGCTGTAGATGTGACCGTAGGTCTGCAGCGCGAACAGGTTGGCGGCCTCGTCGGTGTCGCCGAAGACGTAGGACGACGTCTGGTAGATCGGGACGGCACGGGCGCCCGTCGCCGGATCCGGTCGGCCGCCCGCGTGCACTGCCCGGGTTCGGAATCCGAATTCGGACCGGTCGGTCATGGCGACATCTTGGCCGACCCCGCCCGCCGATCGGCCCACCGAGATCTGATCGAGCTGCTCGGGGCCTGGGGCCTGGCGTACGGTCTCGGTCAGACCGGTTGGCGCTCGTTGCCGTGGAGCACGCGCGCCAGGAGGTCGATGCCGACGTGCTCAGGCGCTCTGAGCAGCGTCACGCGGAGCTCCTCGGGCACCGATTGCTGCGCCACCGCCTGCTCGACCAGCGCAGCCCACTCGGGCGTGCCCCACCACGGCAGCCGGGTCTGGGCGGCCCGGGTGGCCGCGAGCCGGAGGATCGGAGTGGTGCCGTACGTCCCGGCGCCTTCGATGGCGGCGACGGCGCGGTCCTCCGCCTGGCGAGCGATGTCGTCCCACGCCTCGCCGCAGAACTCCGCCGCGACCACACCGTCGGCGGTGGCGATGCGCGCCGGGTCGGTGACGAGCGATCGCACCACGTCGAGCGCCCCGCGGTCGTCGCCCGCACCGTCACCGCCGGGAGCGTCGACCGCGTGGTGGGTCGAGTCGCCGACGTCGCGGAGGTGGTCGAGGTCGTCGAGCCCGTGGTGGTCGTCGAGCGCGCGCCTGAGCTGCCGGGTGAGCACGGTGAGGGCGTGGTGCAACTCGGCGGTCGGTCCGCGGAGCTCGAGCATCGCGTCGCCGAAGTGGTGCAGCGCGAGGCCGAGCGGGATCAGGTCGTCGATGCTGTCGCGGTCGAGATCGACGACGTGCAGGGTCGCTCCGTCGGCACCAGCCATGGTCGTGCTGGTCGACGAGATGGTGGTCGAGGTGGTGTGCTTGCTGGCGGGCATGCGCAGGGCTCTGATCGGGAAATCGCTCGCTCTCGATGGTATCGAGAAATGGCAAAAACGTCAAATCTTCGTAAAGTCACTCGCTGGCTGTTCGGTGGCCGGACCGCTGCGGTGACCTGGCAGCGTGGCGGTCGCGCAGACACGACCACGGAGCGTGCACGGCGACGTGTTCTACGCTGCCGGCATGGTCCCCACGCTTCCGTTCGGCCGGACCGGTCACGCGTCGACGCGCGTCATCTTCGGCGCCGCTGCGCTCGGCGGCATGCGCCAGGAGCGAGCCGACGCCACCCTCGCCCTGATCGATGCGGCCGGCATCAACCACATCGACACGGCCGCCTCGTACGGTGCCTCGGAGGACCGCCTGCAGCCGTTCCTCGCGCAGCACCGCGAGCGGTTCTTCCTCGCCACCAAGACCGGCGAACGGGAGGGCATCGCCGCACGCGCCGAGCTCGAACGCTCGCTCGCCCGGATGGGCGTGGACCACGTCGATCTGATCCAGCTCCACAACCTGGTCGAACCCGACGAGTGGGAGGCGGCGTTCGCGCCCGGCGGCGTCGTCGAGGCCATGGCCGCGGCCCGCGACGAGGGGCTGACGCGCTTCATCGGCGTCACCGGGCACGGGCTCCGCATTGCGTCGATGCTCGTTCGCAGCCTCGAACGCTTCGACTTCGACAGCGTGCTGTTCCCGTACAACCACGTGCTCCTGACCGACCCGGCGTACCGGTCCGACGTCGAGACCCTCCGGACGCTGTGCGCGCAACGCCGCGTCGCCGCGCAGACGATCAAGGCGCTGGCGCGAGGGCGGTGGCCCGACGGCGACATGCGCAAGTTCAGCTGGTACGAGCCGATCTCGGACCCGGAGGCGATCGGCCGCGCCGTGCGCCACGTGCTCGCCACCGACGATCTCTACCTCAACACGACGAGCGACGCCCGGCTGCTACCGGCGATCCTCGAGGCGGCCGCCGGTGAGCTCGACCCGCCGACCGAGGAGCAGATGGCGGCCGATGTCGAGGCGTTCGGCATCACACCCCTCTTCGACGGCGGAGCGCTCGAGCGGATCTAGGAGATTGCTCAGCAGTCTCCTAGCCGTCGAGCTGAGCGTCACCGGCCGGCTGGCCGGACTCGTCACCGGTCGTCGCCGCGACGATGGTGTCGGCCGGGTCGGCCGGTCGGAACGACTGATCGGTGTAGGTCAGCCGCTCCCACGCCCAGTTCGTGTCCTCGTCGAGCAGGCGGACGAGCACGTCCTCCTCGTTGAGCCAGATCGTCACCGAGATCGCCCGGCCCACGCCGATGCCCGGGATCGCGTCGCGCTGCAGCGCCTGCCACTGCAGCGGGAACCGTTCGCTGAACGCGAAGGTGTCGAACGTCATCTCGTAGCGCGTCCGCTGGCCGTCGTCGACGCCTTCGGTGGTGCGATCGATCAAGTCGATGTAGCCCTGTCGCAGTCGGTTGGTCAGCACGTCGTCGGCGTCCTCGACATCGGCGAGATACGGGATCGCGCGACCGAGGGCTCCGACGATCGAGTCGCCGGCCTCGGGCTGCCGCCATGTGCCACCGCCCACGCGGACGAACACGCGCCGCCCGTCGGGACTGACGACCTGCACGCCGGCCATGCTGCCTGCACCGACGAACTCGTACGCCCCGCTCGCGGCATCGAGCGTGATCGTGCCGTTGATCTCGGGGGCGGGTGCCGACGACGTGACGAGGAAGCTCGACGCCCGGATGACGGGCGTGTCGGCGCCTGCCGCCGGCAGCGTGTCGCGGTTGAGGTAGTCGCGGACCTCACGAGCGCCGAGGTAGATGCCGAAACCCGCCGCCCCGAGCAACGACAGCCCGATGACGCCGCGGGCGAGTCGCCGATGCAACGGGTTGGCGCGGCGACGGACGCTCTTGTAGCGGTCTTGATCGCTGCGGTACCACGTCGGTGCGCCGGGGGTCGGTCGGCTCGGCGCAGCCGACTCGACGATCGAGGGGCGGGCTGCGTCGGACCGCGGGAGCTGCGGTCTGGTCGCGACCTTCGCCGTCGGGCCGGCATCGGGGTCGGACCCGGCGGCTCGGGGCGGTGTCGTGGGAGCCGGTTCGTGGGCCTGCGACGGCTCGGGCGTCGCCGACGGCAGGTCGCCGTCGAGGCCCTCGCGATCGCCGCTCTGCATGGCCACCATCGTGGCAGAAGTCCCGGCCGGTTGACTGTCGTTTCGGTCACCGGCGAGTCACGAATTCGTCAAGGCGCGGACGTGGACCGTGGCGCCGCCCACCGGCCGTGGCAGTACGATCGCTGGCGATGTCGACGACAGATGCATCGAGCCCGGGCTTCGGCGCCAACTCCTGGCTGGTCGAAGAGATGTACGAGCAGTACCAGGCCGATCCCAGCTCGGTCGGGGAGTCGTGGCGCGAGTTCTTCGAGGACTACCGCTCGGCGTCCGCGGGGACGGTGACCGCTGCGGTCGCCGAAGCTCCGCCCGCCGAGGTCGCGCCGAGCGCGCCTGCAGCGCCCACCGTCGAAGCGGTCCCCGCCGAGCCTGCCGAAGCGGCGCCCACCGCAGCGCCGCCAGCGGCCGCAGCCCCCGCCGAGCCAGCCGACGCGGCGCCCACCGCAGCGCCGCCTGCGGGTGCGAAGCCGGCGGCCGTCGCCGACGAGCCGGGTGAGCCGATCAGGGGCGTCGGCGCCGCGATCGTCAAGAACATGGCCGCCAGCCTCGACGTGCCGACCGCGACGTCGTTCCGCAACGTGCCGGCGAAGTTGCTCGAGGTCAACCGCAAGGTCATCAACGGCTACCGCGCCCGTACGGGCATGGGCAAGGTGAGCTTCACCCACCTGATCGGCTACGCGGTCGTGAAGGCGATCGCCACGGAAGTGCCGAACATGAAGAACGGGTTCGCCGAGGGCGTCGACGGCAAGCCCCGCATCGTGCGTCACGACCACGTCAACATGGGCCTGGCCGTCGACGTCGACAAGGGCGACGGCACCCGCACGCTGATCGTGCCCGTGCTCAAGAACGCCGACACGCTCGACTTCGGGGGCTTCCTCGCCGCCTACGAGGAGATCATCCGCAAGGTCAAGAACAACAAGCTCACCCTCGACGACTACGCCGGGGCCAACATCACGCTCACCAACCCGGGCA
This sequence comes from Ilumatobacter sp., assembly GCF_030065885.1. Classification (GTDB taxonomy): domain Bacteria; phylum Actinomycetota; class Acidimicrobiia; order Acidimicrobiales; family Ilumatobacteraceae; genus Ilumatobacter. The sequence continues at coordinate 15,389 of NZ_JASJCS010000030.1, forward strand.
CGATCGGGACGGTCCAGTCGGTGCCCCGCCTGATGCCCGGCCAGGGTGTCATCGTCGGTGTCGGCAACATCGACTACCCGGCCGAGTTCGAGGGCGCCGACTTCCGCAACCTGTCGTCGCTCGGCGTGTCGAAGGTCGTCACCGTCACGAGCACCTACGACCACCGCATCATCCAGGGTGCCGAGTCCGGGCTGTTCCTCAAGCGGGTCCACGAGCTGCTGCTCGGCGAGCACGGGTTCTACGAGGACATCTTCCACGACCTCGACATGCCCTACGAGGCCGTCAAGTGGCGCCCCGACATCAACCCGATCGACCGCGAAGAGGCGATGCTCGCCAAGCAGATGGCGGTCGCCAAGCTGATCCGCGTCCACCGGGTGCGCGGGCACCTGATCGCCGACCTCGACCCGCTGCACTGGAAGGAGCCGCACACACCCCGCGAGCTCGACCCGGCCACCTACGGCCTCACGATCTGGGACCTCGACCGCGAGTTCCTCACCGACGGCGTCGGTGGCACCGACAAGCTGCGGCTCGGCGACCTCCTCGGTGTGTTGCGCGACGCCTACTGCCGCACGATCGGCGTCGAGTACATGCACATCCAGAACACCGACGAGCAGCGCTGGATCCAAGAGCACGTCGAGATCAAGCAACCACCGCTCACCAAGGACGAGAAGCACCGGGTGCTCGAGCGTGTCAACGCGGCCGAGGCGTTCGAGAAGTTCCTCGCGACCAAGTACGTGGGCACGAAGCGGTTCGGCATCGAGGGCGCCGAATCGGCGATCCCGATCCTCGACCAGGTGCTCTCCTGCGCGGCCGACGCCGATCTCGACGGCGCCGTCATCGGCATGGCCCACCGGGGCCGCCTGAACGTGCTGTCCAACATCATGGGCAAGAGCTACGAGGCGATCTTCTCCGAGTTCGAGGGCCACGTCGACCCGGACACCGTGCAGGGCTCGGGCGACGTCAAGTACCACCTCGGCGCGACGGGCAAGTACGAGAGCCCGTCCGGCAGGGACATCGCCGTCGAGCTCGCGGCCAACCCCAGTCACCTCGAGACGGTCGACCCGATCGTGCTCGGCATGGTGCGGGCGATGCAGGACCAGATCGAGCCACGTGGCGCCCACTCGGTGCTGCCGCTGCTCATCCACGGCGACGCCGCGTTCGCCGGGCAGGGCGTCGTCGCCGAGTGCCTGGCGATGAGCAACATCAGCGGCTTCCGCATCGGTGGCACGATCCACCTGATCATCAACAACCAGATCGGCTTCACGACCGCGCCCGAGTTCAGCCGCTCGTCGCTCTACTGCTCCGACGTGGCGAAGACGGTGCAGGCGCCGATCTTCCACGTCAACGGCGACGATCCCGAGGCCTGCGTCCGGGTCGCCAAGCTCGCGTGGGAGTACCGCCAGACGTTCGGCAAGGACGTCGTCATCGACATGGTGTGCTACCGCCGGCACGGCCACAACGAAGGCGACGACCCGAGCTACACCCAGCCGCTGATGTACAAGGCCATCGCCGAGCGGCGCAGCGTCCGCAAGCTCTACGTCGAGTCCCTCGTCAAGCGGGGCGACATCACGGTCGACGAGGCCGAGCAGGCGCTCGCCGACTTCCAGGGCAAGCTCCAGATCGCGCTCGACGAGACCCGCTCGCGTTCCGGCGACGTGCCCGAGGTGCCGCCGCCACCGAAGCCGCTGGGCGTGCTGCCGCACATCCCGACCGGCGTCGAGCGAGCCACGCTCGAGCGGATCTTCGAGCAGCTCACCGCTTTCCCCGAGGGCTTCACGCCGCACCCGAAGCTGCTCCGCCAGTTCGAGGCCCGCAACAAGCAGTTCGCCAGCGAGCACGACGTCGACTGGGCAACGGCCGAGGCGCTGGCGATCGGCTCGCTGGTCCTCGAAGGCCACCCGGTGCGGCTCGCGGGCGAGGATTCGCGGCGCGGCACCTTCAGCCAGCGGCACGCCGCCGTGGTCGACTTCGACACCGGCGATCCCTGGGTGCCGATCAACGAGCTGCCCGACGCACAGGCCCGATTCTGGGTGTACGACACCCTGCTCAGCGAGTACGCCGCGCTCGGCTACGAGTACGGCTACTCGCACGCCAACCCCGGCGCACTCGTCATGTGGGAGGCGCAGTTCGGCGACTTCGTCAACGGCGCCCAGGTCATCATCGACCAGTACATCGTCGCCGCCGAGGACAAGTGGGGTCAGCGCAACGGCGTGGTCCTCCTGTTGCCGCACGGGTACGAGGGCCAGGGGCCCGAGCACTCCTCGGCCCGCATCGAACGCTTCCTCACCCTGGCCGCCGAGGACAACATGCAGGTCTGCAACGCCACGACGGCGGCGCAGTACTTCCACCTGTTGCGGCGGCAGGTCCACCAAGAGCGTCAGACGCCGCTCGTGATCTTCACGCCCAAGCAGGGCCTGCGCATGAAGCAGACCCGTTCGCACATCGACGAGCTCACGATGGGGTCGTTCGAGGAGGTCATCGACGATCCCGGCGTCACCGATCCGGCGTCGGTCAAGCGGGTGATCTTCTGTTCGGGCAAGGTGGCGTGGGACGCCATCGCCGAGCGCGACGCACGTGGCGCGCCGGCGGCGATCGTCCGCGTCGAGCAGCTGTATCCGCTGCCGAGCGACCAGATGCTCGAGATCGTGCGGGATCGCTACGTCAACGCGAAGGAGCTGCGGTGGTTGCAGGAGGAGCCCGAGAACATGGGCGCCTGGAACTTCATCGAGCACCACACCTGGCGGGTCAAGGACCTGGGCTACGACCTGCGCCACATCGCACGGGTCGAGTCGGGGAGCCCGGCCACGGGTTCCAAGACGGTGCACGACCAAGAGCTCGTCCACCTGATGGAGCGTGCCTTCACGGGCCTCTGAACCCGTCCTTGACTTCAACGAAGCTTGAAGTCGTACGGTTCCGGCATGGAGTCGAGTGGGGCCCTGTCGGACATCGAGCTGCTCGACGACGTAGCGCGTCGCGTCGCGGTGCCGAGGGAGGAGCCGGGCGATTCGTTCGTGCTCCACGCGCCGCTCGAAGCGCTGGCGCGGGTCGGGCTTCTCGGCCACGTCGCATCGATCCATCGCGATCCGATCGTCGACCGGCTCCGCGAGGTCGGCTCGGCCTACGAGGCGTGGGGCGAACCCTTCGACCACCGGCCGACGCACGGCCGTGCGATCGAGCAGGACGCGGCCGGCGTGCTCGTGGCCGCGGTGGCCTCCGGCGATCTCGAGGCGGCCGACGACGCGATCACCTGGCTGGTCGATCGCCTCGACGCCGACGAGCTCGTGCACACCCTCGCCGGCCCGGTCCTGCCGTCGCTGGCAGCGGCGGCGCACGGGTCGATCCTGCTGTTCCTGCTCCCGCGCATCGCGGCCCGCAGCATGGACGCCGCGTCGATGGCGCGGACGACGGTGCACGAGCTGGTGCGCCGACCCGACTGGCAGTTGCGCTGGTTCGCGTCGCCGCGGGCCGATCAGGCCCCCGATCCCGCGTCCGAGCTCGAACGTCGTCTGACTGCGCCGCGCCTGCCCGAGCAGCCGGAGAACACGTTCATCCATCCGACGATGTCCACGACCGAGCGGACCGGCCTGGCCGCCGACACGTTGGGCGACCTCGTCGACGAGCTCACCGTCGCCGATGCCCGCCGGGTGCTGCTCCGCACGGCGGCCCGATCGATGCTCCAGGACGATCCGGACCACGCCCCCTACGGGTGGTCGCACTGCCTCACGATGCCGCAGGCGGCGCTCGGCGTCGCGCCTGCTGCGCCGACGGTGCGGACGGCGATCGCGGTCGCGGCCACCTACGTGCTCGGGTTCCGCGCCTCGCTCGGCTCGGTGGCGCTCGACCACGAGTGGGCGCCGGATCCGTTGGTCGTGCCGGTTCGCGAGCTCGTCGAGGCCGGCCGCACGGCCGCGGCGGCGTCAGCGTGGCACGCGTCGCCCGCCGAGCGACCGGAGATCTGGCGGCGCCTCGCCGCCAACGCGGGCGCCCATCGCGACGCGCACCTCGCCAAGTACACGCTCGCGTGCATGGACGCTGCTCGCGCCGACCGTGCGGCCGAGCACCTGTTCATCGCCGCAGCCGCATCGCTGAACGGCTGGTGGCACGACGCCGATCGGCCCGACGCGGCCTGAGCTCGTGCGTGGCCCGCAAACGTCGGTGGACGCGGCCCTATGTGCGATCTTCCCGCTCCTGATCGGAGGCGGCGTCGAGCAGCGAGAGGGCGAGCAGGCGCTGGCTCCGCGCCTCGGCGCGGAAGCGGTCGGCACCGCGTTCGTCGCCCATCAGCTCGGCGGTGTCGGCGAGCGAGTCGAGGCGTTCCGCTGCGCGCGTCAGCACCGCAACATCGGGTCGGTGCGCGCCGGGGTCCACGACGACTTCCTAGCTCATCGACCCCGATCGATGTCGGCAGGTCCCGACAGTCGGCGAGTGTGATCGTCACACGGGGATCGGGTCGATGCGCCACTCGCGGTCGTCGCACGCGACGCGGTCGAGCTCGTCCTGGGCGTCGTGCTTGCCGAGGTCGGCGGCTTCCTCGAAGAACTCGGGGTCGAACAGCAGGTAGCTGAGCAGCTCCTCGCTCTGGCCACCTTGGTGGCCCAGCAGGCGGCTGAGCAGCCAGAACTCGCTCAGACCGAGACCGTTGACCACCTGGGCGGCGCGATGGCCCAACTCGCCGCGGGCGCTCGGGCCGACGAAGAGGTACTCGATCGGCCGCTTGCCGTCGGGCTGCGCCTGGCCGCCCAGCAGGGTGTTGACGCCGGCGAGCGTCCACATGTCCTCGATCAGCGGGTCGGCCAGCGCGGCCTGGAGGAAGTGCAGCAGCAGGTCGTCGGTATCGGGCCGTCGGTCGGGTCGCTCGTGCGCCGGCGGCGCGTGTGTCGCCGGGTCGGCCGCCACGATCGCGACGCGATGGACGCCGAGCTCGATCGCCGGCTTGATGGGCGTGTTGAGACGGAGGCCGCCGTCGACGAACCAGTCCGTCGTGTCGGCGCCGGTCTCGATCTCGATCGGTGGGAACAGGATCGGGATCGCCGCCGAGGCGAGCACGTGGTCGACGTCCATCCCGCCGATCGGCGCTGCGTACTCGATGCCCTTCTTCAGGTCGAACTCGGGAAGTGGGTGGCCCCTGCTCGGCGTGCCGCCCTCGACGAACACGACCGTGCGGCCGGTCGCGGCAGAGGTGGTCACCACGGCGAGCGCATCGAGGTGGCCGTTGTCGATGTTGGTGCGGATCTGGCTCCAGTCGCCGATGGCGGCGTCCACGGTCTCGCGGAGCGGACTCGTGTCGACGATGCCCTGCGGCCGCCCGCCGAGACCCAGCTCGTTGAGCACGCCGTCCAGCGCGCTCCACAACGACAGCCCGAAGACCTCCTTGCGGCCGATCGAGAGCCAGAGATCCAGCAGCTCCTTCGTCGCCGCATCGGCAGCACGATCGGCCCGGCTGGCCAGGAAGGCGGCGTTGAGCGCACCGGCGCTCGTGCCGACGAGGACCGTCGGTCGTTGCCGCCTCGATTCGAGAACGGGGAGCAGCACCGACAGCGCACCGGCTTCGTAGGCGCCTCGTGCGGCTGCTCCGGCCAGTACCAGACCCGTACGGTCCTGCATGGCGAACCTCCCGATGCCTCACCTCGATCGTACGACTCGCGGGCCGTTTCGAACAGTCCCCGCCCGAGGGTTCAACGGAGGTCGATGCCGAGGACCGTCTCGAGGTCACCGATCGCCTGGTCGGGGTCGAGCACCTTGATCGTCCGCATCCCCATCTCGCGGGCGGGCTTCAGGTTGACCCCGAGGTCGTCGAGGAAGACGCACTCGACGGGCGACACGCCGGCCGTCGAGCAGGCGAGCTCGTAGAACGCGATCTCGGGCTTGCGGCAGCCCACCTTGCTCGACTCGATCACGTGGTCGAACCGGGCCATGACCGCATCGACGTCGGGGCGGCTGTCACCGCTCACGACGTTGTTGGTGAGACAGGCGGTGACGAAGCCGGCCTCGATCACGCGGTCGAGCGCAGTCACCATGGCGGGGCGCACCGAACCGCTCAGCATCGACAGGACGTCAGCCCCGGGAACCCGGTGCCCGAGTGCTTCCGATTCGGCGGCGAAGAGCCCGTCGAACTCGGCGGCGTCGACCTCGCGGCGCTCGATGCGAGCCCAGGCGTTGGTGTCGGGATGACGGGCGTTCACCGACCGGATGAAGTCGACCGGCAGCCCGTTCGCCCGCTCGTACTCGTTGAACGCGTCGAACGGGCTCGACAGGATCACGCCGCCGAAGTCCCAGAACACCGCCCGAATCGTGGTGGTCCGCATCGGGTCGCACCCTACGATGTCGGCCAGCGCCGGACGGCGCACAGAACGAGAGAACAGATCCGTGGCCAAGCAACGACGTCCCGAGCACTTCGTGGTGGACGGCTCCAACATCGCAACCGAGGGGCGCAGCGCTCCCAGCCTCGCCCAACTCAACGAGGCCGTTCTGGCCTTCATCGACGAGCACTCGGGCGCGATCGTCACCGTCGTCGTCGATGCGACCTTCGGGCACCGCATCGACAAGAAGGAGACCAAGGCGTTCGACGAGGCGGTCGCCAACAACGAGCTCGTCGCTCCGCCGGCCGGTGCGATCGGCCGCGGCGACGCCTTCGTGCTGTCGATCGCCGACAAGGCGGGTGCCGGGGTGCTGTCGAACGACTCCTTCCAGGAGTTCCACGGCGAGTACGACTGGCTCTTCGACGAGGGCCGGTTGATCGGCGGCAAGCCGGTGCCGCACGTCGGCTGGGTGTTCGTCGCCCGCAACCCGGTGCGCGGGCCGAAGAGCCGCCGCGCGGTCCGCGACGCCCGCGACGGCAACTCGGCGTCGAAACGCGGGGGCGCGAAGACGGCCGAGGCGAAGCGGACCGAGACCAAGGAACGCGCGAACCGGCGCGTCAAGCCCAAGGCTGCGACCACCGACGAGGCGGCTCGCTCGGCCCGCCGCGGTTCGAAGGGCGCCGAGGCGGTCGAGCGTCCGGCGCCGACCGGCGGTCACGTCAACGAGCTGATGCCGTTCCTCGAGTTCGCCGAGCGCCATCCGGTGGGTACGAGCTGCACCGGGGAGGTCGAGCGCTACTCGTCCCACGGGGCCTACGTCCGGGTCGAGGACGTGCTCGTGTACGTGCCGCTCCGGCTCATGGACGACCCTGCGCCGCGCAGCGCCCGATCGGCGCTCGACCTCGGCGAGGCGGTGACCGTCGTCATCGTCGGCTACACCCCGGACCGGCGGAGCATCGACGCCGGGTTGCCGCACATGGCCCCCGACGCCGCAGCTGCGCTGGAATCCTCCGTAGCCGCCCGCGGAGCCGATACGGGCGCCGGTCCCCGTGCGGCCACGAAGAAGACGCCTGTGAAGAAGGCGGCCGCCACGAAGACGACCACGGCGAAGAAGGCGGCCGCGGCGAAGAAGACCGCCCCCGTCAAGAAGGCCACGGCGAAGAAGGCGGCCGCCAAGAAGACCACCGCGGCGAAGAAGGCGCCCGCCAAGAAGACGGCCGCCAAGAAGCCCACCGCGGCGAAGAAGGCGCCCGCCAAGAAGACCACTGCAGCGAAGAAGACCACCGCACCGAAGAAGGCGGCCGCCACGAAGACGACTGCGGCAAAAAGGACGGCGGCCACGAAGACGCCTGCCAAGAAGCCTCCGGCCACGAAGACGACCCGAGCGAAGAAGGCGGGGGCGAGGAAGACGGCGGCCAAGGGATCGAGCAGCTGATGCGAATCGTCACGTGGAACGTCAATTCGCTCCGAGCACGACTCGAGCGTGTGGAGGACTGGCTGACCGACGTCCAACCGGACGTCGTGTGCCTGCAAGAGACCAAGCTCGCCGACGATGCGTTCCCGGCGCTCACATTCGAGGCGCACGGCTACGAGACCGTCCACTACGGCCAGGGGCAGTGGAACGGCGTCGCGATCCTGTCGAAGGTGGGCATCGCCGACGTGGTGGCCAACTTCGCCGATGGGATCGAGCCCGATCCCGACGCGCGCATCATCACGGCGACGTGCGGCGGGGTCAGGGTCTCGTGCTGCTACGTGCCGAACGGGCGCTCGCTCGACGACGATCACTACACGTACAAGCTGAGCTGGCTCGACCGGCTGCTCGAACACGTCGGGCGCGACACGTCGCCCGACCATGACGTGATCGTCACCGGCGACTTCAACATCGCGCCCGAGGACCGCGACGTGTACGACATCGCCAAGTTCGAGAACGCCACCCACGTCAGCGTCCCCGAGCGCGAGCGCCTCGCTGCGCTGTGCGACTGGGGGTTGACCGACCTCTTCCGGCGGCAGCATGCCGACGCCGAACGGGTCTTCTCGTGGTGGGACTACCGCAACGGCGACTTCCACAAGGGCAACGGGCTGCGGATCGATCTCGTCCTTGGCTCGGCGAGCGTCGCCGAGCGGTGCGAGTGGAGCGTCGTCGACCGCAACGCCCGCAAGGGCAAGCAGCCGAGCGACCACGCGCCGGTCATCGTCGATCTGCGCGACTGACCGTGCGGCGGCGCGCCGGCCGCCGCCTGCGTCAGCCCGTCAGCGACTCGTCGGCGAGCGCGGCGGCGATGCCGTCGAAGAGGCGTCGCGCGGTGATCGGACCGAGACCCGTGACGCGATCCAGCTCGTCGGGCGAGGTGGGGTGAGCGTCGGCGATCGCGGACAGCGCCCGGTCGGTGCAGATGTGCTCGGGCAGCGTGCCACCGGACCGGGCAGCCGTCGCACGCCACGCGCGCAGCCGTTCGAGGGTGCGCGAGCGGCTGTCGCGCGTACGGCCGAGCAACTCGGCAGGCGGGGGAGCGAGGTCGGGTTCGGAGCTCTCGAACCCGTCGAGGAGCGGCGTGAGCTTCCGTGCGTAACCGGACCGTCGCTGCGCCCAGTTGACCGTGAGCACGTCGGTGGCTCGCGTGATCGCGACGTAGAGCAAGCGGGTCTCTTCCGCCTTGGCGGCGACGGTGGTCGCCGAGCGGTGTGGCACCAGGCTCGTCTCGCAGCCGATCAGGTGGACGTGTCGCCACTCACGTCCCTTCGAGCCGTGGAACGTCAACACGTCGACGCCCGGCAGCCTGCCGCCGAACGGGTCGGTGGTCGCGACCCAGTGGCGGAAGGCGCTCCCGTCCCCGGTCGGTTGCTCGCGCAGGAAGTCGGTCGCGACCTCGGCCACCTCGCGCCGAGGGTCGTCGGAGTCCGCCGGCATCTCGTCGACGTCGAACAGGTCACGGGCCCATCGGCGAAGATCGCCGGCGGACCTGAGGCGATAGGCGTCGGCGAGGAACGGTGCAAGCGGTGATCCGGCGCCGTCGACGGCACGACGCACCGCCACACCGGCGGCCTCGAGCGCCGCACGAACCGGCTGGAGGCTGGCATGTGTCCTGCCCAACACGGCGACCCGCCCGGCGCGCGCGAGGTCGGGGTCGAGGCGTGCGACGGCCGACGCGACGTCGCGGGCTTCGACGTGCTCGTCGGCGTGTTCTCGTGTGGTGACGATCGGGCCGTCGGGGCGCGCCGATCTGACGTCGCTGCGTTGCCCGCCGGTCCGTAGCGCGTGGTCCCCGGCCTCGACGATCTGTGGCGTCGACCGGTGGTTGACGGGCAGGCGGACGACCTCGATGCCGGGGAAGCGCTCGGACACGTCGAGCAGCAACGTCGGGTCCGAGCCGTTGAAGCCGTAGATCGCCTGCGCCGGGTCGCCGACGAGGAACAGGTCGTCGGCGCCCTGTCGCAGCAGGTCGACGATGCGGTGCTGGAGCGGGTTGAGGTCCTGTGCCTCGTCGACCAGCACGTGGCGGTACCGCCACCGCACGCCCTCTGCGAACTCGGCGTCGCGTTCGAGCGCCTCGATGGTCAGCGACAGGAGGTCGTCGAGATCGATGACGCCGCGGCGTCGCTTCTCCCTGCGATACCGATCGAGCCCCTCGGCGACACGCTCGGCTGCGACTCCCGGGCGGTGCTCGCCCCGCCGGACGGCCGCCTCGTACGTGTCGGCGGCGACACCGCGCGCCGTCGCCCAGTTCATCGCTTCGACGAGCAGATCGAGCTGCTCGGGACCCATGACGTCGCGGACGATCCGGCTGCGGTCGGTGACGATCGAGCGAGGCGCCTGGTCGGTGTCCGCCCATCTCTGTCGGAGGAGCCCCTGCGCGATCGAGTGGAACGTGCCCGCCGTGATCCGCTCCTCGAGACCGAGCCGGGGCAGCCGCCTCCTGAGCTCGCCGGCCGCCTCGCGGGTGAACGTGAGGACGACGGTGTGTGCGCCCTCGGCGGTGCCGGCGCCGATGCGGTGGGCGACGCGGCGCGTGAGCACCCTGGTCTTGCCCGAGCCGGCGCCGGCGATGACCGCGACGAGGCGCGAGTCCGTGGTGACCGCGCGCCGCTGATCGGCGTCGAGGTCCGCCAGCAGAGCGTCCTGATCCACCCCGCAACGGTACTGTTCGGATCATGCCCTATCCGAAGAAGCTGCTGAACGACTACGAGACCGTGGCGCTCGATCTGCACCCGCACTGGTGGTACTTCGCCCGGCCCGCGTTCGCACTGCTCGCGTCGATCGTGCTCGGCATCGTGTCGCTGGCCATGCTCGACGGTGACCTGGCGGACGTCGTGCGCTGGATCGCGCTCATCGCCATCGTGCTCAGCGCGATCTGGCTCGTCATCAGGTACCTCAAGTGGGCGACCACCAACTTCGTCGTCACCAACGACCGTGTCATCTTCCGCAACGGCGTCGTCGCCAAGAGCGGCATCGAGATCCCGCTCGACCGCGTCAACAACGTGATCTTCAACCAGTCGTTCTTCGAACGCATCATCGGGGCCGGCGACCTGGTCATCGAGTCCGGCGGGGAGACCGGCCAGCAGCAATTCACCGACGTCCGCAGTCCCGATCGCGTGCAGAAGCTCATCCACGCCCAGAAGAGTGAGAAGGACCGTCGCCGTCACAGCGGCGACGGGGGCAGCGACGTCGCGACGCAGCTCGAGAAGCTGGAGGGGTTGCTCGAGCGCGGGACGATCACCCGCGACGAGTTCGAGGACGAGAAGCGACGATTGCTCGACGGCTGACGTCGGGGCCGCCGCTGCCCGCGGACGACGGGAGGCGAAGATGAACGACGAGCTCGACGATCGAGCCGACGACCGGACGTACCCCGGCTGGCTCGCGGACTACCGGCTCCGCCGGCAGGGGCTGCACCTGGAGATCAACGCCATCGGTCAGGAGATGCTCGAGATCGACCGGCACGCGGGCATGCAGGGCAACTGGTGCACGGACGCGGCCCGGCGATTCGCCGCCGAGCGACGCGACCGGCTGCAGCACCCCTTCTGCCTCTTGCTCTGGTCACAGCGCTTCGACGAGGACTTCTTCCTCGAGGTCACCCACGACCTCGACGTCGATCTCGAGCACGCCCGGGGGCTGCTGACCCACAAGGCCGGCAACTTCCTCCCGAGAGTCGGCAGGCTCACCTGCTCGCTGGACGTGGACGGCTTCTACCTGCTGATGTTGTGGCCCGAAGGGCGCAGCGATCCACCCGAGCAACCCCTCGTCTGGGAGGTGCCGGAGGAGGACATGCCGGCCGATGGCGTGAGTCCCGCTCGGAAGATGAACATGTGGTTCTACGTGTTCAGCGCCGCAGTCGAGCTGGCGCAGGCGATCATCGTCGAGGGCAACTACAGCCGGGTGCTCTACCAGGAGCTGGCTGGCATCGAGCAGCGCGGGCTGGGGCAGCGCATCCTCGCCTTCGACAACAACGACGACCTGTATCGCCACGACGACGATCGCCGCTGGTCCCTGGCGTCCGCCGGCGACGCTGTGCGATTCGCCGCGGCGCAGCCGGTTCGGTCGCCGGGCTGAGCGTCCGCAGCCGGAGCCCCGTGTGAGCTGATCGCACGGCGTCTGCCACACTCGTGCGGATGAAGGCGACGCTGCAGTCCGGGATCGAGCTCGAGTACGACACCTTCGGTTCGGCCGAGGACCCGGCGGTGCTGCTCGTGATGGGCTTCACGGCGCAGATGATCGCCTGGGACGAGCGGTTCTGCGGCCTCCTCGCCGACCAGGGCCGGTACGTCATCCGGTTCGACAACCGGGATTGTGGGCTCTCGACCAAGCTCGACGGCCACGATGTCGATGCAGCCGCCGTGATGGCCGCGGTGCTCTCCGAGGCGGTGCTGCCGGAGGTCCCCTACACGCTCTCCGACATGGCCGACGACGCCGTCGGTCTGCTCGACCACCTGGGCATCGAGCGTGCGCACGTCGCCGGCGCGTCGATGGGCGGCATGATCGTCCAGACGCTGGCGATCGAGCACCCCGATCGTCTGCTCAGCGCGACGTCGATCATGTCGACGCCCGGCGACCCTGCGTACGGCCAGGCGACACCCGAGGCCATGCAGGTCCTGCTCGCGCCGCCGCCGCCGGAACGCGCCGACGTCGTTGCCCGGTCGGCGCAGTTCGCGGTCTGGTCCTCGAAGCGCTACTTCGACGCCGATCGCGTCGCCGAGTACGCCGGCATGGCCTTCGACCGGTCGTTCTACCCCGAGGGCGGCGTCCGGCAGCTCGCGGCGATCTTCGCCAGCGGTGACCGATCAGAGGCACTGCGGGGGGTCACCGTGCCGACGCTCGTCATCCACGGTCTCGACGATGCGCTGATCGCGCCGTCGGGGGGCCGCCGCACCGCCGAGCTCGTCCCGGGCGCACACCTGCTCGAGCTCGCCGACATGGGACACGATCTCCCCGAACCGCTGTGGCCGATGATCGTCGGTGCGATCGTCGATCACGGCAGCGTGGCGGCCGGTCAGGCGGTGGCAGAGGTCGCCGGATGAGCGGCCCGCTCGCCGGCTACCGCATCGTCGAGATCGCCGGCATCGGCCCGGGCCCGTTCGCGGCGATGATGCTGGCCGACATGGGCGCCGAGGTCATCCGCGTCGAGCGCGCCGGATCGGTTCGGGGCCCTGCGCCCGAGGGTTCGCATCCCGACCTGCTGCGTCGCGGCAGGCGCAACATCGCGATCGATCTCAAGCACCCCGATGGGGTTGCGACGTTGCTCGACCTGGTCGAGCACGCCGATGCGCTCATCGAGGGGTTCCGGCCCGGCGTCATGGAACGCCTCGGTGTCGGGCCCGACGAGTGCCTGGACCGCAACCCGCGGCTCGTCTTCGGCCGGATGACCGGCTGGGGCCAGGACGGCCCCTACGCCAGCGCAGCGGGCCACGACATCAACTACATCGCGCTGGCCGGTGCGCTGGCGCACTTCGGTCGCGCCGGTCAACCGCCGACGCCGCCGATGAACATGGTCGGCGACTTCGGCGGCGGCGGCATGCTGCTGGCGTTCGGCGTCGTGTGTGCGCTGCTCGAGGCGCAGCGCAGCGGTCGGGGGCAGGTCGTCGACACGGCGATGGTCGACGGGTCGGCGGTGCTGATGACCATGTTCTGGACGTTCCACCACACCGGCATGCACGACATCTCGCAGCGTGGCGTCAACACGCTCGACACCGGCGCCCACTTCTACGACGTCTACGAGTGCGCCGACGGCGAGTACGTCTCGATCGGATCGATCGAACCGCAGTTCTACGCCGAGCTCTTGCGGCTGACCGGCCTCGAGGGGGACGAGGAGTTCGCGAAGCAGCACGACCGCTCGCACTGGCAGCACCTCAAGGAGCGCCTCGCCGAGGTCTTCAAGGCGAAGACGCGGGACGAGTGGTGCGCGGTCATGGAGCACACCGACGTCTGCTTCGCGCCGGTGCTGCGCATGGACGAGGCGGTCGCCCACCCGCACAACGCCGAGCGCCAGACGTTCGTCGACGCGTTCGGGGCCACGCAACCGGCACCCGCACCACGGTTCTCGCGCACCGAGCCCGCCATCGAACGGCCGCCGGCCTTCGACGGGCAGCACACGGTCGAGGTGCTGGCCGACTGGGGCGTCGCCTCGGACCGCATCGAGGCGCTCGTCGAGTCGGGCGCCGTCAGGCAGGCGTGATGGGCACGCTCGTCTGCTTCCACGCTCATCCCGACGACGAGGCGATCGCCACCGGCGGCTCGATGGCGCTCGCCAACCAGCAAGGCCATCGCGTCGTGCTGGTCGTCGCCACCGACGGCGCCCACGGCGAGGTGCCCGACGACCTCGGCGACGGCGAGTCGCTGGTCGACCGGCGCCGCGACGAGACCGCCGAGTCGGCCGCTGCCCTCGGCATCGATCGGGTCGTGTTCCTCGACTACACCGACTCCGGGATGAACGGCTGGGAGCAGAACGGCCACCCCGAGGCGTTCTGCCGGGCCGACGTCGACGAGGCGGCGACGCGCCTGGTCGACGTGCTGCGCGAGGAGTCCGCCGACGTCCTCACGATCTACGACTGGCACGGCGGGTACGGCCACCCCGACCACATCCAGGTGCACCGGGTCGGTTGTCGGGCCGAGGAACTGGCGCATGACCACCTGCCCGGGCTCCGGGTCGCCGAGGCGACGATGAACCGTGACGAGATGCGCCGTTTCGTGGCGATGGCGAAGGAGCAGGGCCTCGACGACTTCGGCCCCGATGCCGACGACGAGGGCGAGTTCGATCCCGACGGACCGATGGATGACGGCAACCCGATGGGCACCCCCGAGGCCGAGCTGACCCTCCGGGTCGACGTGTCGGCCTTCATCGATCGGAAGCGGGCGGCGATCGCCGCCCACCGCAGCCAGGTCTCGGACTCGAGCTTCTTCCTCCAGATGCCCGAAGAGGCGTTCGCGCTCGCGTTCGGGAGCGAGTGGTACCTCGAGCACGACCGCGATCCCGGTCCGCGAACCGGCTGGTTCTTCGAGTGACGCCACGCACCGTCCGGCTCGTCCGCCACGGTCGGGCCGAGGCCGGATGGGGTGCCGCGGTCGATCCCGACCTCGACGACGTCGGTGCCGAGCAGGCCGTCGCCGTCGCGCGGCATCTGGCGGGTCTCGGGGTCGCGCGCGTGGTGAGCAGCCCGCTCCTCAGGTGCCGGTCGACGGCCCGGCCATTCGCTGATCTCGCGGGCATGTCGGTGGCGATCGCCGACGAGGTGGCCGAGATCCCGTCGCCCGAGGGCGTCGGCATGGCCGACCGTGTCGCTTGGTTGCGCGGCGCGATGAACGGGTCGTGGACCGATCTCGGGCCCCGCTACACCACGTACCGGGACCGCATCGTCGACTACGTCGCAACGCGCGAGGTCGACACCGTGATCTTCTCGCACTTCGTCGCTATCAACGCGGTGATCGGTGCATGTCTCGGCGACGATCGGCTGGTCATCCACCGGCTCGACAACTGCTCGATCACGACCGTCAGGGTCGACGGCGACGGGTTGGCGCTGCTCGAGGGCGGTCGGGAGGCCGATACGCTGATCCGGTGAAGGGGCCCGGGTGACGCACGGGTCCGCCCCAAGTCTGGCAGCGTCAACCACAATGAGGGTCATGGTTCGATCCCCCCGACGTGCCATCGCGCTGGCGGCTGTCGTCGCCGTCGCCGGCTCGGCGTGTTCGGGTTCCGAGCAGGCGACGGCACCGACCGCCACCTCGGGCACGATCGAGCCCGTCGCGACGACCGCCCCGCCGACGACCG
This sequence comes from Ilumatobacter sp., assembly GCF_030065885.1. GTDB lineage: Bacteria > Actinomycetota > Acidimicrobiia > Acidimicrobiales > Ilumatobacteraceae > Ilumatobacter. Next base: position 30,942 of record NZ_JASJCS010000030.1, read on the forward strand.
TCAGTCCGGCGACGTCGGCGCCCGCGACGACGGCTCCGCCCGCCGCGACGACGGCTCCGTCCTCCGTCGCCACGACGGCACCGCCGCCGACCACCCTGCCGCCGACGACGACCACCGAGCCGCTTGCCGTCCAGGAGCTGGTGCTGCGCGGCGATGCGCTCGGGTCGGCGTTCTTCGGCGCGGCACCCGACGGGGTGATCGACTACGTCACCTCGATCCTCGGCGGCAACACCGGTGACACCGGCTGGGTCGATCCGTTCACGTTCGCGGCCTGCGACGGGACCATCGCTCGGCGCGTCGACTGGGGTGTGCTGTCGCTGCTGTTCGGCGACCAGTCGAGCTTCGCCAACGGGCGCCGCCACTTCATCGGCTACGAGTACGGTCGCGTCGGCCAGATCGGCGACGAGCCCGAGGGTCTCCGCACACCGGGCGGGGTCACGCTCGGCTCGCGAGTCGTCGACCTGCTCGCCGAGTTCCCCGACGCCGGGGTGAACGATGGCGAGGACGACCTCAACATCCCACCGAACTTCTACGTCAGCGACGTGTTCTACGGCTTGATCACGGGCACGTCCCAGGACGATGTCGTGACCGTGGTCTTCGGTGGCAACGGCTGCGGCGAGTGAGCACGCTCCACGACCTCCACGACATCAACGCCTGGGTGCTGATCGCGGCCAACGCAGCCGTGGGAGCGTGGTGCCTGCTCGCCCATCGCTTCGCCGTGCTCGGCGGGCGTCCGGTCTGGGGCGGCGTCATCGTGGCGCAGCTGACGGCGGTCTCGCAGGCGGTCATCGGCGCGCTGCTCGCCAACCGCGACGACACCGTGCTCGACGACATGCACGCGCTCTACGGCTTCTCGGCCATCATCGCGATCGGGATCCTCTACAGCTACCGGAACAGCCCGTTCATGAAGGGCAAGGAGTTGCTGCTCTACGGGGCGGGCAGCCTGTTCATCATGGGATTGGGCCTCCGCAACCTCTATCTGGGCTGACAGGGGACGTTCGGCCCTTCGCCGCACCGTGCCGCCGGGCGGAGACTGGAGCCGAGAGAGGAGGACCGATGTTGTCGCGCGCCGCACCGCGGAACGGCTCGTCCGACCGCACGACCGTGTGGGTGCACGCCGGGCTGATCTCGGAGGACCAGGCGGCGGCGATCCGCCAGTTCGAGGAGGGGCTCGCACCCGAACGCCGTCCGGCGCACCTCGGCCTCGCCGCCGAGGTTGCCGCCTATCTCGGCAGCGTCGTCGCCGTCATGGGCGGCGGCGTCGTCATCGGTTCGAGATGGGACGACATCGGCACGCTCGGCCGGCTCGCCCTGGCCGCCCCGATCGCCCTGGTCGGCTTCGTCGCCGGCACCTGGCTGGCCCGGCTCGAGGAGCCCGGCGCGCATCGGCTCAGCTCGTTCCTGTGGGTGGTCGGCACGATCGGCGTGGCCTTCGGACTCGGCGTCGCCCTGGAGTCGATCGGGACCGACCCGGCCTTCGCGACCATCGCGGTCGGGGCCGTGGTCGCCCTCATCGGCCTCGATCTCTGGCGCAACCGTGACCTGCCCCTGCAGCTGCTGACGATGGTGGCCGGCCTCGGCATCGTGGTGGGCGGCGCCGTGGAGGCGACTGCCACGTCGGCATGGCAAGCGGGGATCGCCGTCTGGCTCCTGTCGCTGGCGCTCGCCGTGTTCGCCCGCGAGGGCATGATCGTCCCCCGGTGCACCGCGATGGTGGCCGGTGCGGTCTCGGCGATGCTCGGTGCCGGCATGCTCGTCGACCTCGACGAGCAGCTCGGCCCTGCGGTCGCGGCGGTCACGGCCGCTGCCGTCGTCCTGATCGCGCTCCAGGATCACGCCGTCGCAGTGCTGGTCGCCGGCGTGCTCGGCTTCCTCGTGGCGACGCAAGCGTTGCTGGCGACGACGTTCACGGGTGCCGGCGCGGCGGCGCTGGTGGCCGGCGTCGGCCTGGTCACCGTCGCGGGCGTGGTGTTCCGCGCCGCGCTCGCCGGCCCGCACCGGCCGCGCTGAGGCCCGGGTTCAGCCGAACGCGCCTGACGGAAGATCGGTGGCCGTGCCGGCGATCGCTTCGCAGATCGTCGTCGCGACCGAGTCGGGTGAGAGACCGGTCGGCATCTTCGGCGCGTCGCCCTCGATCGGGCGGGTCGCCAGGCCGGTCTCGGTGTGTGGTGGGCGGGCGTCGATCACCCGGATCTTGCGCCGGCGCGCCTCGCGGCCGAACGCCTCGTCGAACGATCGCACCGCCGCCTTCGAGGCGCCGTACGCAGCCATGCCGGGCAGGTTCTGCTCGGCGATCACGCCCGAGATGTTGACGATCGCGCCGCCCTCCCGGATCACCGGGAGCGCGGCCCGCGCCAGCATGATCGGCACGAACGTGTTGGTGAGGAACAGCTCCTCCATCGCGTCGATCGAGAGGTCGGCGACCGGGCCGAACGCCACCACGCCGACGGCGTTCACGACCACGTCGAGGCCGCCGGCATGTTCGACCGCAGCCCGCACGGCCGCCTCGCACGCCTCGGGCGACCGCAGGTCGACGGCGACCCGGTGGCCGGGCGCGTCCACCGCAGCGAGCCGTTCCGATGACCGGGCGGCGAGCGTGAGCGTCGCGCCACGGGCTGCGAGGTCCCGGGCGATCGCCGAGCCGAGACCGCCGGAGGCGCCGGCGATCAGCACCGACGAGCCCTGCATCGAGCGGTCGTCGCTCATCGCGCCGCCCCCGTCCCGTCGCCGACGCGCCGTAGCCACGACACCTCGACACCGACGCCGGGCGAGCAGAGCGCCCGCGGCGCACCATCCGGGGTGGGCAGTCCCGCCGCCTCGACGATGTCCTGGTCGATCGAGACGTCGGAGACGTAGTGCAGTGGCCAGCGCTCGTGGTGCACCGCACCGTGGAGCACGCGTCCTCGCCGGGTCGTCAGCAGTCCCCAGCGGGCGGACAGGAAGTGGTCGAGCTCGCCGACCTCGCTCGGCTCGATGTGATCTGCCACCGTGAAGGCGAGGTCGGCCGACGGGCCGCGGTCCGGCCATCGTCGCTGCATCGTGTACCGGTGGCGCCGCCCGTCGACCCGGTGGGTGGCGTGAGCCCAGCAGTAGGGGAGCGCGAACGCGGTTCGTGCGACGGCCACGATCGCCGACCGGGGCACGTCGAGCGAGAAGAACCAGACGGCGCGCCGTCCCCGTCGATCGACGACGTACGTGCGGACGTTGATCTCGATGAACGTGCCGAGCCAGGGCACCGGCGGCGTCGGTCCCACCCGGACGTCGCACATGACGAACGGGATCACGCCGACCCACGCAGCCCCGTCGAACGTGTCGACCGAGACACCCTCGGGCAGCAGTCGCTGGACGTCGGCCGGCTCGTACGGCCAGTGGAAGTACGCCAGGTCGGTCCATCGCTGGCGCAGGACGCGCCGGCCGGCCAGCGGGGGCGGGTCGGGGGTGACCGCCTCGGTCGGCGCAGGTCCGGAGATCGACATCATCGTTCGAGGTTCCCACACGTCCGCCTCCGGCGCGGGAGCGAGCTCGATCTGGCGGCAGGCTTCGTCGCTGCGGGAGACTCGCCGCAATGGCTGCGCCACTCCCGACCGTCTGGATCCTGGGCGACCAGCTCGATCGGACCCGGGGCGCGCTCGCGGACCGCCGACCGGGCGACTGCCGGGTGCTGCTGGTCGAGAGCGAGCGCAAGATCGCGTCGAAGCGGTGGCACCGCCAGCGACTCCACCTCGTGCTGTCGGCGATGGCGCACTTCGCCGACGAGCTGCGCGACGAGGGGTTCGAGGTCGATCATCGCCGCGCCCCGACGCTCGCCGACGGCGTGCGGGCGCACACGGCCGAGTTCGGCGTCGAGCGGGTGGTCGCCATGGAGCCGATGAGCTGGGACGGGCGATCGCTCCTGGGTGCCCTCGGTGTCGAGGCGATCCCGAACGACCAGTTCCTCTGCCACTACGAGGACTTCGCCGGCTGGGCGAGCGGCAGGCGGAGCCTCAAGATGGAGGACTTCTACCGGTGGCAGCGGCTGCGCCTCGACGTGCTGATCGAGCACGGCGACGGCGGGCCGGAGCCGACCGGCGGACGCTGGAACTTCGACCACGACAACCGCGAACCCCCACCCCGTGACGGCCGAGCCTGGCCGACCATCGAACGGTTCGAGCTCGACGAGATCGATCGAGCCGTGATCGAACGCCTACCGGCGGACACCTGGGGCGCTGAGCCCGACGGCACCTGGCCGGTCACGCGGCCGCAGGCGCTCCGCCGGCTGGACGAGTTCGTCGAGACCGGTCTCGCGCCGTTCGGCCCCCACGAGGACGCCATGCTGCAGGCCGAGTGGAAGCTCGCACACTCGGTGCTGTCGTCGTCGATGAACCTCGGGCTGCTGCACCCGAGCGAGGTCGTCGATGCCGCCGAGCGGGCGTATCGAGCCGGCACCGCGCCGCTCAACTCGGTCGAAGGGTTCATCCGGCAGGTCATCGGCTGGCGGGAGTACGTGTGGGGCGTCTACTGGCTCTGGATGCCCGGCTACCGGGGCCACAACGCCCTGACGGCGCTGCGTGCCGTGCCGCCGGCGTTCACCGGCGAGGCGCCCACCTCGATGGCCTGCGTCACGAGCGTGGTCGAGCACGTCCGCGAGCACGGCTACGCCCACCACATCGAGCGGCTGATGGTGCTCGGCAACCTGGCGCTGACGGCCGGCGTCGACCCGCGGGCGATGACCGACTGGATGTGGGCGAGCTTCGTCGACGGCGCCGAGTGGGTGATGCTGCCGAACGTGATCGGTATGGCGCTGTTCGCCGACGGCGGGATGATGGCGACCAAGCCGTACGCATCGGGCGGCGCCTACATCAACAAGATGAGCGACTCGTGCCGATCCTGCCCGTTCGACCCGAAGCAGCGAACCGGTGAACGAGCCTGCCCGTACACGACGCTCTACTGGGACTTCCTCGCCCGCAACGAAGACGTGCTCGCGGGGAACCACCGCATGGCGCGCCAGCTCGCCGGCATGCGTCGACTCGCTGACCTCGACGCAGTGCGCGAGCGCGCCGTCGAGGTCCTGGCGCGGCTCGACGCAGGGACCCTGTAGCCCTCTCATGCGGCCGCGACCGGCATCGCCGCCGCGACGACCGTTCTCGCCGACCAGCCGACCGTTCGGACCCAGTTCGTCCGGACGAGTCGATCGGCGGTGGCGGCGTCGAAACCCTCCGAGAGCCGGCGATGGGCAGGCACCTGGACGAACACCGTGCTCGTGTGGATGACCGCCAGCAGCGCGAGCCCGGCGGCGGCGAGGCCCACGCCGACGTCGTCGCGCATCGCGGCGGCGATCACCAGCGCCGACACGCCCTCCACCGCCATGAGCGGCCCGACCACCCACGCGGTCGACCGGGTGTGACGTGCCTCGTAGGCAGCGAACTCGGCGACGCCGACGCGGGCGAACAGCGGGTAGTGGACGATCTGGACGAACCAGATCAGTCCCGCCATGCCCGCCGTTGCAGCGAGGTGGATGGCGAGCAGCGTGGCGTCGGTGCTCGTCATCCGGGCCGTCGCGAGCGTGCCGACGGGGTCACTGCTTGACCAGCCACTCGACACCGTCAGGCGTGTCGCGGACCTCGATGCCCGCTGCGTCGAGGCCCTCGCGCAGCGAGTCGGCGACCGCGAAGGCCCGCTCGTCGCGGGCGACCCTGCGGGCATCGAGCGCGGCTTCGACGACCGGCCCGAGGACGTCGCGTTCGTCGCGTAGGCCCACCGTGGCGGCGTCGCCGAGCCGCACGATCATCGAGCGCAGCGCCGTGCGGGCGCGATCGACCTGATCGGACTGCAGGGTGTCGGCCGACCACTCGACGATCGCCGCGTCGAGCAGCAGCACCGCCTCGACCGCCGCCTTCGCGTCCCCTGCGTCGAGCGCAGCGTCGAACGCCGCCTCGTGGCGAGCGGTGGCCGCTTCGAGCGAGTCGTCGTTGCCGGAGGCGTCGGCGCGCTCGACGGTCTCGTCCACGGTGGATTCGTGGCGTGCCTGGACCACGTCCGGCGCGGATGCCGACGGACCCGACACCTCGGCACCGCCCGACCGGATGACGTCGATCGGGATCGTGGCGCCGGCATCGATGCGAACCGAGCGTCCGTCGCGCCGTAGCGTGAGCGCGCCCTTGCCGACGATCTCGGCGACGTCGCGGTCGAGATCCATGATGACGCCGGTGTGCTCGTCGAGCCCGACGACGAACGCGCCGTCCGGGAGCTGCGGTTCGAGCATCGCCAACCGCCGCTCGCCGAGGTAGCAGAAGCGGGTGTCGTGGTTGCCGCCCTCGGCGTTGTCGAAGTGGGGGATGACGGCGGCGTTGATGCCGATCGGCGCGAGCAGGTCGAGACCCGGCTCCCACCACGGCTCCATGCCGACCTTGTACACCTCGTACACCGGCACGGTGGCGACGCCGAGCGTCAGCGCGGCGGCTGAGGAGAACACGACGGCGCCACCGGTGCGGAGCTTCTCGGCCAGCACGTCGGGGAGGGCCGTGCCACGCCACTGCCGCAGGGCGAACGTGGGGCTGCCGGGGCCGGCGAAGACCCAGTCGGCGGCACGAACCCGGGCGATGCCCGACTCGACGGCGACGACGTCGCCGGTGTCGGTCCTCGCCAGCCCCGCCACTGCGACGTCGCGCCCGACCGCATCCTTGAAGTACTTGGTCGTGGTGGCGGCGAGCGTGGGTGCGTTCTCCTGGAAGCCGAAGGGCGTGTCGAGCATGACCGCCGACGCTGCATCGCCGAGCCGCTCGAACACGGTCCGGTGCGGGACCTTCATCGTCGGCGCGGTCTCGCCGGAGCCCATGATGACGAGCAGGCGTGGCGTGGTCATGAGCCACCTCCGGTGGAGCGGGTGTCGGTCGTGTCGGTCGTGTCGGATCGGCCGGTCGGTTCGAAGAAGCCGGGTTCGGTCGCTGCCCGGTGCAGCAGGTCGGCGACGAGCGCAGGATGCTGTGCGTGGACGTCGTGGTGTGCGGGGCGGAACCAATGGGCTCGGGCGCGTGGCAGCGAGTCGAGCGCGCCGTCGATGGCCTCCCGCTTCGAGTCCGTCCAGTTCGAGTCGCCGGTCTCGGCCGGCACGAGGAGGACGGGCACCGTCATCTCCGGATAGCGGCTCGACGGCCGGTGCTCCCACAGCCCGCGCAGCACGGTCAGGTGCCGATCGAAGGTGAGCCACGGCGCGATCGTGCCGTCCTCGCGTACCTCGAAGTTGGCGAGCGTGCCCCGCCGGCCTTCGTCGGGCCAATCGGCCGCCGAGCGAGCGATCCAGGCCTCCATGTCGGCGAGCGGCGTGCCGGCGAGTCGAGGTGGTGCGAGCGCCCGGGCGGCATCGTCCCAGTCGGGAAACGCCGAACGGAGGTCGATGATCCCGCCGTCGACACAAGCGACGAGGGCGACCTTGTCGGGCTGCCGGTGACCGAGCTCGAGCACGACGTTGCCGCCCCAGGACTGACCGGCCACCGCAGGACGCTCGAAGCCGAGCTCGTCGATCAGTAGGGCCAGATCGTCGGCGCAGGTCGCGACGTCGTAGCCGTCGTCGGGTTTGGAGGAGAGGCCGTGGCCGCGTTGATCGACGGTGACCACCTCGTGTCCCAGCGCGGCGAGCTGCCGTGCGGCGCCGTCCCACAGCCGGGCGTTCGAGGCGAGCCCGTGCGTGAGCACCCACGGCCGGTGGTCGTCGTTGCCCGGGGCGCGATCACCGTTCGGCGACCAGCGCAAGGTGTGCAGCTCGACCCCGGACGCCAGCGCGTGACGACGGGGCTCGGGCGAGATCGAGGCGCGCGCGTCGCCGGTCATGTGGGCGCGTTCCCGGCGGCGGTGATGCGGTCGAGGAGGGACATCAGCTCGATGGAACGCTCGACCGGGCGCGACCATTCCGCATCGCCTCGCACGGCGTCGGCAAACGCGTCGATCATGCCGAGGTAGGGGTCGCCGGGCTCGACGAGCTCGTCGTGGGCGTCGCCGGCTTCGTCCACGTGCGCGAGGGTGTCGGCGCCTCCGGTGTGGGCGTCGGTGTCGAGCCGGAGCCGACCGCGGGTGCCGACCAGCTCGAGCGTCTGGCGTTCGTCCTCGACGAACGAGCAGCGGACATGGGCCGAGCGCCCACCGGTCCACGTGAGCGTTGCGTCCGTCGTCGCGTCGACGCCGCCCGCGGTGCGTTCGACGGTCGCCACGACGGTCTCGGGTTCGGCGCCCCACAGCTCGACAGCTGCGCCGAGGCAGTAGATCCCCACGTCGAGCAGCGCGCCTCCGCCCTGGTCGGCGCGCCAGCGGTAGTTGTCCGCGGCGCTGTCGGGGATGGTGAAGGTGAACGCAGCGTCGACGTGGGTGATCTCGCCGATCGATCCGGATCGCGCCTGGTCGAGGACCGCCGACCAGCGCGGGTCGAACGGCGTCATCCATGCCTCGGCGAGCAGGACGCCGCCCCGCCGTGCGACCTCGGCCATCGAACGGGCCTCGTCGGCGTCGCGTGCCAACGGCTTCTCGCAGAGCACCGCCTTGCCGGCGGCCGCAGCGGCGCCGACCCACTCGGCGTGCATGCCGTTCGGGAGCGGCACGTAGACCGCTTCGACGTCAGGGTGCTCGATGACGGCGGCGTACGAGTCGACCGCGTGTGCCGCCCACGGATCCGGCACGGCGCCGCCCGCCGACGCGACCGCAGCGATCACCGCCCGCTCGGAGGCCTCGATGGCCGGCATCACGGCACGCGTCGCGACGAACGATCGCCCTCCGAGGACGCCGATGCCCACGGGCGCAGCCACCTGCGCTCCGCCGTCGGTCACAGCTCGATCAGCTCGCCGCCGTTCGCGCCCGACCGGTGCGCCGCCTCGAGCACCGCCACGACGTCGCGCGACTGCTCGGCCGGGACCGCCAACGGCTCGCCGAGCAGCAGGTGGTCGGCGAGGTTGCGGTGGAAGCCCCAGCCGGGGTGCGGGGCCGGCGGGATCGTCGACTCGATCAGCCCGTGATCCCCGTCGTAGCGGGCGACCCGCAGGTCGACGGGACGCTCGGCGTGGTGCGAGACGGCTGCCTGGAACCCGCGTCCGGGCGTGATCGTGTCCTGGCGGACCGGTTCGTAGTGGCCCTCGAGCGTGCCGGCCGTGCCTTCGACGTGGAACTTCGGCCGTCGGATCGCGCAGACGTCGCTCTGGCGGAAGGTGGCCTCGCGGCCGTCGGACCACTGCATCCACACGGCCAACTGGTCGACGTTGGTGGTGTCGTGCCAGACGCGTGTGTGGGCGGTGCACAGCACCTTCGCCGGCGCCGTGCCGTAGTGCTGGATGATCCAGTCGACGTGGTGCGAACCCCAGTCGTAGACGGCACCGCCGGAGATCGTGTCTTCGGAGTGCCAGGCCCTGCAGGGGTGCTCGAAGCCGCCGACGAACGTCTCGATGTTGAACACGTCGCCGAGGTCGCCGCGGCCGATGATGCGCCGGATCGCCAGCCAGTCGGTGTCCCAGCGGCGGCTCTGGTGGACCGTGATCGTCCGGTCCACCTCGGCGGCCGTGCGGACGAGCAGGTCGGCGTCGTCGGTCTTCAGGCACATCGGCTTCTCGACCACGACGTGCTTGCCGGCGCGCAGCAGCTCGAGTGCGAGCTCGGCGTGGTGGACGGGCGGGGTGGCGATGATGGCGATGTCGACGGCGTCGTCGGCGGCGAGCGCCTTGGCCGACGGGTGCAGGTGGAGCTCGGGGAAGTCCTGCGTGGCGGCGTGCAGGCGCTCGGGTGCGGAGTCGGCCGCGGCAACCAGCGCGAGGCCGTCAGTCTCGGTAGCGGCCAGCCCGTGCAGGTAGCCCATGCCGCCGAACGGCCCGTAGCCGACCACACCGACGCCGAGGTCGGTCTGCTGGTTCGCCGCGAACGAGGTGCGGACCAGGCGCCGCAGGAACGTGCCGAGCGTCGGATGCGCATGCAGCGCATCGAGGTCGGCGATGCCCGACGTCACGATCCGACCCCTGCCGACCGTACGCACGGCCATGGTCGGCTGGTGGAGGAACCGGACGCTGGTGGTCGCAGCGGCCACGGTGTTCGGGTCGACGATGTCGAGGGTTCGCAGTGCCGAGATCACCGGCACCTCACCGTCGAGGCGAACGTTCTCGGCGCGGTCGGCGAGCGTCACGAACCACTCGGCCCGCGGCAGCGTCGCCTCGACGCGCGCACCCGCCAGCCTCGCGCCGCACTCGTCCCCGGGTTCGGGGACGAGGAGCACGACGCCTCCCTCCCCGGCGATCCGCTCGAGCTCGGCGGCCCGCTCGGCACCGATCGATCCGGTGACGGCGACGACGTCGCCGAACGTTTGGCCGGGCGGCCGGCGGTCGGGTGTGGTGGAGGTCGACAAGTCGGTCTCGATTCGTGATGGCGGGGGTGACCGCCCTCGAACGTACCCCGACGCAGGCCACGCGCGCTCTCCGAGACCGAAACTCAGCGCCTGACCCCGTGCTCGCACAGCACAGGAGGTCGTTGGTAGGAATCAGAATGGTACGATTCTTACCGTGAAGGTGACGGAGAAGGGCCAAGTCACGATTCCGAAAGAGCTCCGTGACCGGTTCGGCATCGGCGCAGGCACCGAAGTCGTGTTCGAGGTCGAACACGACGAGATCGTGGTTCGCAAGGTCGCCGGGCCAGAGACTCGCGGGTCGAAGCTCGCGGCTCGGCTTCGGGGACGCGGCGACGTCGACATGACCACAGACGAGATCATGGCGCTCACGCGCAGTGCGTGATGGCGGTCGGCACCCTCGTCGACAGCAACGTGCTGCTCGACGTGATGACCGAGGATGAACGTTGGGCCGACTGGTCGGTCTCGGCGCTCGCGACCGCCGCCGAGCTCGGTCCCCTCGTCATCAACCCGGTGATCTTCAGCGAGGTCTCGATCCGGTTCAGCCGAGTCGAGCAACTCGATGAGGCGTTGCCCGCGAGCGACTTCCGACGGGCCGCGATCCCGTGGTCGGCAGCGTTCCTCGCCGGCAAGGCGTTCGCCCGGTACCGGCGGCGGCGCGGCACGATGTCGTCGACCCTGCCCGACTTCTTCATCGGAGCGCACGCAGCCGTCGATGACCTCGCCCTCCTCACGCGGGACGCCCGTCGATACCGTTCCTACTTTCCGACGGTCGAGTTGTGGGCGCCGTGACCGGCCGGGGCACTACATCACGGTCGTACGGATGAGGTGGACGCCGGGGCGGTAGGCGAGGTGGTGGTGGCTCGGGGCGTCGAGCACGACCGCGTGGCCGGCACATCCGGGTGACAACCGACCGACGTCGTTGCGCCGCAACGCCCGTGCGCCCCCGCTGGTTGCTGCTCGCACGGCCTCGTCGATCGTCATCCGGAGGTCGCGGACGGCGAGCGCGATGCAGAACGGGATCGACGTGGTGTAGCTCGAACCCGGATTGCAGTTCGACGCGATCGCGACCTGCACGCCGGCGTCGATCGCACGCCGAGCATCCGGGTACGGCTGGCGCGTCGAGAAGTCGGATGCGGGGAGGAACGTCGCCACCGTGTCGCTCTCGGCGAGTGCCTCGATGTCGTCGTCGGAGAGGTACGTGCAGTGGTCGACGGACGCGCAGCCGGCCTCGACGGCGAGCTGGACACCGGGCCCGTGGCCGAGCTGGTTCCCGTGCAGCCGCAGTCCGAGTCCCGCCGCTCTGCCAGCGTCGAGGACCCGCCGGCACTGGTCGGCATCGAACGCGCCCGTCTCGCAGAACGCGTCGATCCAGCGCGTGCGGCTCGCCGCGGCAGCCAGCATCTCGCCGCAGACGAGGTCGATGTAGTCGTCGGGCCGGCCGGCGAACTCGTGCGGCACGAGGTGGGCGCCGAGCAGCGTGGTGTCCGCCGTGAACTCGCGTGCGACGTCGAGGATCCGGAGCTCGGTGGCGACGTCGAGCCCGTATCCCGACTTGATCTCGACCGTCGTCGTGCCGTGGCGGCGCGCTTCGGCGACGCGTTCACGCGTGAGCTGCGACAGCGCTTCGGTCGAGGCGGCACGGGTGGCCGCCGTCGTGACGGCGATCCCGCCACCGTCGTACGGCTGGCCGGCCATGCGAGCGCTGAACTCGGCTCCGCGGTCGCCCGCGAACACCAGGTGGGTGTGTGAGTCGACGAAGCCGGGCAGCACGCATGCGCCGTCGGCGTCGATGCGCTCGTCGGCGATCGCGCCCGAGGGTTCGATGGCCTCGACGACGCCTTCGCTGATGACGACCGATGCGTCGCGCACGATGCCCAGCGGTCCGGCGCCCAGCTCGGGGTCGTTCGTGACGAGCGATCCGATGCGGTCGATGACGAGCGTGCTCACGGCGTGAGCTCCTCGATGGCGGCCGGCATCTCGGTGGCGACGTCGACGGTGGCGTGCCGGCGGTCGGCGACGACGTCGACCCCGTCGATCGTGACGTGGGTGACGTCGGCGGCGCCCGCAGCGAACACGACCGCGGTGAGGTCCGGTGCGAGTGTGGCGCCCGCGGTACGCGGCGTCGAGAGCGACACCGTCACGAGATCGGCGCGCTGACCGGCGTCGATGGATCCTGCGTCGTCCCAGCCGAGGGCCTGATGACCCGCGTGCATCGTCGCCGCCAGGTCGCCGGCGTCGAAGACGCCGCGTGCTCCGGTCACCAGACGTTCGTGCAGCTCGATCAGTCGCGCCTCCTCGAACGGATCGACGACGGCATGCGAGTCGCTGCCGATCGCGAGCGTCACCCCGGCACGTGCGAGGCGAGAGGCCGGTCCGACGCCGTCGCCCAGGTCGCGCTCGGTCGTCGGGCACAGGCATACGGCGGCGTCCGCGCGCCCGAGCGCGTCGACGTCGCCGTCGGTCGCATGCGTGGCGTGCACTGCGGTGAACGTCGGTGTGACGGCGCCCGCGCGATCGAACACTTCGGTGGGTGAGCTCGCGTGTGCTGCGTGGCAGGCCTCGTTCTCGGCGCGTTGCTCGGAGACATGCGCGTGCAGCGGAGCGCCGCCCGCCCATTCGCCCACCGCAGCGATCGCGGCGGGATCGACTGCGCGCACCGAATGGACGGCGGCACCGATCCGGAGATGCGGCGCCGGCGCGACCGCGGCGACCCGCTCGGCCCACCCGTCGAACGAGCCATCGCCGAACCGACGTTGTGCGCCCTCGAGCGGCCGGTACCCCCCGGCGTCGAGGCCGCCGTGCAGGTAGATCGTGTCGAGCAACGTGATGCGCACGCCGGCGTCGCGCGCTGCCTCGACCAGCGCCAGCCCCATCGCGTTCGGTTCGGCATAGGGCGAGCCGTCGGCCTGGTGGTGCACGTAGTGGAATTCGCCGACGGCGGTGAACCCTGCGAGGGTCATCTCGGCGAAGACGGCACGGGCGAGCCGGTGGTACCGGTCGGGGTCGAGCGCCTCGGCGATCGCGTACATCTGCTCACGCCACGTCCAGAACGATCCGCGCCCGGTCTGGCTGCGATGGCGCAGCGCACGGTGGAACGCGTGGCTGTGGGTGTTGGCCGCCCCCGGCAGCGTGATGCCGGCACGACGGTCGCCGCCCGTCTGCGGCTCGGTGTCCGTCGTGACGGTCGTGCACCGACCGCCGGCCACCTCGATCGTGACACCTTCGGCGACGCCGGCCGGCAACACGGCGTACTCGCACCAGATCAACCTGTCGGTCGACGTCATCGTCTCGGCTCCTCAGTCGCGTGCGTCGCGCATCGGGATCCGGACGCCGCGCGCGCCTGCCACCTCGACCGCCCGTTCGTAGCCGGCGTCGACGTGACGCATGACGCCGGTCCCGGGGTCGTTGAGGAGCACTCGCGACAGCTTCTCGGCGGCCTGATCGCTGCCGTCGGCCACGCTCACCTGCCCGGCGTGGATCGAACGGCCGATCCCGACGCCACCTCCGTGGTGGATGCTGACCCACGTCGCACCCGACGAGGTGTTGACCAGCGCGTTGAGCAGCGGCCAGTCGGCGATCGCGTCCGAGCCGTCGAGCATGTCCTCGGTCTCCCGATACGGCGACGCGACGGAACCCGAGTCGAGATGGTCCCGCCCGATCACGATCGGTGCGGAGACCTCGCCCGAGCGCACCAGCTCGTTGAAGCGCAGCCCGAGCCGGTGCCGCTCGCCGTAGCCCAGCCAGCAGATCCGCGCCGGCAGGCCCTGGAACGCGACCCGCTCGCCGGCGAGCCGGATCCAGCGGCCGAGTGCCTCGTCGTCGGGGAACTCCTCCAGCACCGCCCGATCGGTCGCGGCGATGTCGGCCGGGTCGCCCGACAGCGCAACCCAGCGGAACGGTCCCTTGCCCTCGCAGAACAGGGGCCGGATGTAGGCGGGGAGGAAGCCGGGATAGTCGAAGGCGCGCTCGAACCCGCCGAGCTTCGCTTCGGCGCGCAGGCTGTTGCCGTAGTCGAAGACCTCGGCGCCGGCGTCCATGAAGCCGACCATCGCCTCGCAGTGGGTCGCCATCGCCGAACGCGCACGGCGGACGAACTCGTCGGGCTCGTTGCGTCGCAGCTCGTCGGCCGCATCGAGGGTGAGGTCGTTCGGGACGTACGTCAGCGGATCGTGCGCGCTCGTCTGGTCGGTCACGATGTCGGCCTCGACGCCATCGGCGAGGAGGCGGGGGACGACGTCGGCGGCATTGCCGACCAGGCCGATGGACAGCGCCTCGCCGGCCGCCCGGAACTCGCCGGCTCGCCGCACGGCGGTCTCGTAGTCGGGCGCCAGCTCGTCGAGGTAGCGATGGTCGAGGCGGCGCCGCAGCATGTGCTCCTGCACGTCGACGATCAGCACGACGCCGCCGTTCATCGTGACGGCGAGCGGTTGTGCGCCGCCCATCCCGCCGCAGCCGGCGGTGACCGTGAGCGTGCCGGCCAGGCTGCCACCGAATCGCCGGCGGGCGATCTCGGCGAAGCACTCGTAGGTGCCCTGCAGGATCCCCTGCGTGCCGATGTAGATCCACGAGCCGGCGGTCATCTGGCCGTACATCGTGAGCCCGAGGTGTTCGAGGCGCCGGAACTCGTCCCAGCTCGCCCAGTCGGGCACGAGGTTCGAGTTGGCGATCAGCACACGGGGCGCCCATTCGTGGGTCTGCAGCACGCCCACCGGCTTGCCCGACTGGACCAGCATCGTCTCGTCATCGGCCAGAGTCGTGAGCGTGCGGGCCATCGCGTGGAACGCGTCCCAGGACCTCGCCGCCCGGCCGGTGCCGCCGTACACGACGAGCTCGGCGGGGTGCTCCGCCACCTCGGGATCGAGGTTGTTGTGGAGCATCCGATACGCCGCCTCCTGCTGCCATCCCCGGCAGTGCAGGGCCGTGCCCCTGGGCGCGGTCACGGTCGGGATCGTCATGGCGGCCTCCTCCACACGGCGGCTCTTGCAGTGTCTCCCGAGCCCGCCTACGTTGTCAACCAACGTCAAGAGATGTCATGGAGTGACATTCGCAGTGACCGAGTCGGGACAGCAACGATGACGGAGCGTGGCGTCGTGCCGCGGTCGGTCGGGCGCGCGCTCGACCTCCTCGAGATCGTCGTCGACGGCGGCGAGACGACGCTGTCACCGGCGGCCCAGCTCGCCGGTCTGACGCCGACGACAGCGCTCCGCCATCTCAGGGCGCTCGAGGCGCGCGGGTACGTCCGCCGCGGCGGCGACGGCGTGTTCTCGGCCGGCCCGGCCGTGCTGCGGCTCGCCCAGTCGGCGCGAGACGACGGACCGCTCGCGCGGCTGATCACCGCCGCCGGCCCGGTGCTCGGCGAGCTGACGGAGCGAACGGGGGAGTCGTCGTACCTCGCGGTGATCGACGGCGACCGGGCGGTCTACCTCGCCACCGCCGAGAGCTCGCGCTCGATCCGGCATGTCGGTTGGGTCGGCAGGACGGTGCCCCTCACCGGCACGGCCGTCGGCGCGGCCCTCGGGGGCGAG
>NZ_JASJCS010000031.1 GCF_030065885.1 Ilumatobacter sp.
CTCGACCCGATCCCCGTCTACGAACCGACCGACGACCCACCCGACGGCTTCCAGCGATTGCTCTACGGCCGCCACCCGGCCCACACCTTCGCGAAGACGCAGAACACCCCGGCGCTGCGTGCGCTCGCCCCCGACAACGAGGTCTGGGTGGCGAGCGCCGTGGCGTCCGAGCGAGGCATCGAGACCGGCGACCTCGTCACGCTCCGCAACCAGGACGGCATCCGCTCGCTCCCGGTCCGGGCCCTGGTGACCGAACGGATCCGGCCCGACGCGGTCTACATGGTCCATGGCTTCGGCCATGACGCCCCGCTGATGACCGGAGCCCATGGCGTCGGCGCATCCGACACGGCGATGCAGAGCCGCTACGCGCTCGACCCGATCTGCGGCGGCGCCGGCCTGCGGGTCAACTTCGTGCAACTGGAGGCAGCGTCATGACCCGCTACGCGATGGCGATCGACCTCGAACGGTGCCTCGGCTGCGAGGCGTGCATGGTCTCGTGCGCCGCCGAGAACGAGGTGCCGCTCGGCACGTTCCGGCTGCGGCTCCAGACGACCGTCGCCGGGCGCTTCCCCGACCTCGCGGCCGAGCACCGCATGGAGCAGTGCTTCCAGTGCGAGGACTCGCCGTGCCTCGGCGTCTGCCCGACCGGTGCCAACCACAAGACCGACGACGGCATCGTGCTCGTCGACCGCAACCAGTGCATCGGGTGCAGGGCCTGCGTCGTCGCCTGCCCCTACGGCATGCGCTACATGCACCCCGACGGCTACGCCGACAAGTGCTCGTTCTGCGACCACCGCGTCCGCCAGGGCCGCGACCCGGCCTGCGTCGAGACGTGCCCGACCGGCGCACGCGTCTTCGGTGACCTCGAGGACCCGCAGAGCGACCTGCGACGGGCACTCGGCGACGCGAAGCAGGTCACCCAGCTGCGACCCGAGACCAAGACCCACCCGCGGGTCTTCTACACCAACCCCACCCTCGGCGACCGGACCGGTCTGCGCACCGCGCCCGAAAGTGAGTGGTCATGACCAGCCTCATCGTCACCGGCACCGGCACCGACCGCGCCGACGACCTCGTCGTCGACATCGTCGGCGGCAACGAAGCGGTCTACCCGCACCTCGAGGCGTGGGAGTGGCCGATCGCGGCGTACCTCTTCATCGGTGGGCTCGCCGCGGGGCTGATGATCTTCGCCGGCGTCCTGGGCCGGAGGAGCACGCAGTTCCGCCGGTCGATCGCCATCGCCGACCGCTGGACGCCGTTCGTCCTCGTCGTCGGCCTGCTCCTGCTGTGGGTCGACCTTGCGAACCGCTGGAACGTCTGGCGGCTCTACCTGACGTTCCGCACGTCGAGCGCGATGTCGTGGGGCAGCTGGATCCTCGCCGTCGCGGTGATCGTCGCGGCCGTGCGGTTCGCGCTCCACGCCTTCGACCTCGAACGGGCGCCGAAACGGGTGCGTGGACGGCTGACGAAGCTCCGGCATTGGGGCGCACGATCGCGCCGGGCCCTCGACCTCGTGACGATCGCCGTCGGCATCGGCGTCGGCCTCTACACCGGTGTGCTCCTCAGCTCGATCTCGGCCCGGCCGCTGTGGGACTCGTCGCTCCTCGCGCCGCTGTTCCTCGTCAGCGGCACCGCGGCCGGTGGCGCGCTCCTGCTCGCGATGGCCGACGCCGACACGCGTCACGTGCTCGCACCGGCCTCGATCGCGCTCGGTGGCGTCGAGCTCGCCCTGCTCGCCGCCTACCTGTTCACGACCGGCGCCCGCGCCGGTGTCGCCGACTCCGCGCTCGACACCCTGTCGAGGGGCGGGTACGGCCTCGCGTTCTGGGGGCTGGTGGTCGCCGCCGGCCTCGTGATCCCCCTGTCGATCGAGATCTTCGATCGATTCCGCCCGCTCGCAGCGGCCTGGTCGCGCACCGCATCGGCGCTGACGCTGACCGGCAGCGCGGCGTTGCGGGCCGTGATCCTGTTCGGCGGCCTGGCGAGCGTCGCATGAACGACATGTTCCACCAGACGGTCCACAAGGAGGGCCAACCATGACACGCACACTGCTCCGCGCCGCTGCCCCCGTGGTGACGGTTGCGCTCCTGCTCGCGGCATGCGGTGATTCGGACGAGGACACGGCCGAGGCCGTCGACGTCGCCGACCCGCCGGCCGCGGCCGTGGAGGACGCCACCGATGATGCGACCGACGCGGTCACCGACGACGCGGCGGCGGTACCGGCTGTCGACGTGGCCACCGAGGTCGATTCCGTGATGGCGGGGCTGCCCGAGGGGTGGCTGGCGCTCAAGACGGTCGAGGACTTCGACACCGCCGTGACCCAGACCAGCCCGCTCGTGATCGATGTCCGCGAGGTGAGCGACTACGAGGCCGGCCACATCCCCGGAGCGGTCAACATCCCGATCCGGTCACTCGCCGACCACGTCGACGAGATCCCGATGGATCAGCCCGTCGTCGTCTACTGCGCCAGCGGCTACCGCGCCGCGATGTCGACGATCGCGCTCCGCTCGCTCGGGTACGACAACGTGCGGGCCTTCGGCGGCAGCTACAAGGCGTGGACCGCCGCCGAGCGCGAGGTCTCGACCGATCCGGTCGCCCTCCCCGCCGGCACTGCCAAGGACATCGCCCCAGAGATGCTCCTCGCCGTGTCGAACTTCCTCGTGCCGATGCCCGAGGGCTACCTCAACATCGGCGAGATCGAGACGATGCAGGGCGCCATCGACGCCGGCGCGTACGTCGTCGACGTCCGCGAGACCGGCGAGTTCGCCGAGGGTCACATCCCTGGCGCCGTCAACGTGCCGCTGCGGACCCTGATGGACGGCGGCCCCGACTTCCCGACCGACCGCCAGGTCGTCGTGTACTGCAAGTCGGGCTATCGCGCCGCGATGGCCAACGCCGCCCTCGGCGTCGCCGGCTGGGACAACATTCAGGCGTTCGCTCCGAGCTGGAACGCCTGGACCGAGGCGGGACTCGAAGTCGAGCTCTGACCTGGTGAGCCCGGCCGAGCCGGGCCGTCACCAGGCCACGCCCGGTGGGATGCCGAGGGTCGCGACGGAGGCCGTCAGGCACCCACCGGGTTCGACTGCGCTCAGGCGCAGGCGGCTCGTCGGCTCACGACAGCCGTGGCAGCGGCACGACCGCCCTGACCTGGCACGGGTGCATGCGTACAGCGTGGGTCGCCGGACCGACACGGCCGTAGGGTCACCTACATGGGAGTGACCTTTCAGATCTTCTCGATCACGCCTGATCGCCTCGATGAGTTCCAGTCCGACGCGGCTGCCGCTGCGGCGTTCACCATGGAGCACTACCTCCGGGACGTCACCGGTGACGACTTCGAGGCCGTGTGGCTCGACAAGACCGGGCTCGGCATCCTCGAAGCGTTCGGGATGGTCGACGGGAGTGCCGAGCCGCCCGCCAAGTGGTGTCTGGGCGCGGATGTGCTATCGCTCGGCGAGGAGATGGTCTGCCCGTTCCTGACTCCCGAGCAGACCACGGCCTTGGCCGCGTGGATCGCAACGGTGTCCGACGACGACTTCAGGGCGCGCGCCGGCTCGAACATCATGGACACCGACGTCGAGTACCTGGCAGGTGGGTTCGCTGCGTTGCGGGCGTTCTACGAGCGAGCGGCAGCGGCAGAGCGAGCCGTGCTCGTCTACGCCTCGCCCTGAGTCAGGTCAGCTGCGGCGGCGGCGGACTTCTTCGGTGATGGCGGGGAGCATCTCGTGGAGGTCGGCGATGACGGAGTAGCCGGCCTTCGTGACCATGTTGGCGGAGGCGTCGGTGTTGATCGCAAGGATGTTCTTCGCCGCCTTGGCGCCGACCCAGTGCTGGATCGCACCGCTGATGCCGCACGCGATGTACAGCTGCGGCGCAATGCGTGTGCCGGTCTGGCCGACCTGATCGCTGTGCGGTCGCCAGCCGTTGTTGGTCACGGCGCGGCTGCAACCGACGACGCCGCCGAGCTCCTTGGCGAGCTCCTCCAACGCGGCGAAACCCTCCTGGCTGCCGACGCCGCGGCCGCCGCCGACCACGACCGGCGCGGTCGCCAGCGTGACGCCACCCTCGACCACGTCGCGGTCGGTGATCTGCGTGCGCAGGCCGGACTGGTCGAGCTCGAGGTTCAGGGTCGACACGTTTGTCGCGACCGGAGCCTCGGCGGCTTCGACCGCGTGGTGGGCGATCGACACGATCGGCGTCGGCGAGGTGAGCGCCGCGTCTTCGTTGAGCGAGCCACCCCACTGGACGCGGGTCATCTCCCAGTCGTCGGCCACCTTCACGTCGAGACAATTGGCGACGAACGGCAGGTCGAGCACGGCGGCGGCATGGGCGAGCATCTCGTTGCCGCGGTCCGTGCCGCAGGCGACGATGCCGGCCGGCGATAGCTCCTGAGCTGCGGCGGCGATCGCGTCCCCGCACACCTCGGGGCTGTAGTCCGTCAACCAGTCGACCGGGACGACGTGGACCGTCTCGGCCCCGTACCGGGCGCACTCGTCCGCGAGCGACTCGTCGACGATCAGCAGCGCTTCGCACGTCGTGCCCAGTTGGGTCGCGAGCGAGCGGCCGAACGTCAGCGCCTCGCGTGACGCATCGGCCATCGTGCCGCGGTCGTGTTCGATGACGACGAGGAACCCTCCGCTCATGACAGCACCCCCAGCTCCTCCATCAGGTCGACGACCTTGGCGGCGGCGTCGGGGCCATCACCCAGCTGCACCGTCTCGGACACCTTCTCCTCGGGGCGCACCAGGCGCACCTTCGACTGGCCGCCCGGCTCGGCGTCGGACGACACCACCGACACGTCGAGCTTCTTCGACGCCAGCCGGCCCCGCATCGTCGGGTAGCGGGGCCAGGTGATGCCCTCCTTCACGCCGACCACCGCCGGCGGCGGCAGCTCGTAGACCTCCGAACCGGTGTCGATCTCGCGGCGGCACACGAACGACGAACCGTCGTCGGACAGCTCGACGCCCTTCAACCCCTGCACGATCGGCCGGCCGAGCGCCCGAGCGACCCGGATCCCGACCTGGAAGCCGCCGGTGTCGGCCGACTCGTTGCCCATGACGATGAGGTCGAACGGGCCGTCCTCGGACTCGATCGCGTGGATGGCTTCGGTGAGAGCCTTGGCCGTCCGCTGTGGGTCCCAGTCCATGGCGTCGACCTCGACCAGGGTGGCCTGGTTCACGCCGATCGAGGCGGCGTAGCGGCACTGCTCGTCGGCCTCGGGGATGCCGAGGGTGAGGACGTGGGATTCGCCGCCGTGCTGTTCGATCAGCTGGACGGCGAGCTCGACGCCGCACTCCTCGTGGGGGGACATGGTGAACCCGAGGTTGGCGGTGTCGACCTGCTGGCCGTCGGGGGTGACGTTGATCTTGGCGCCCGGCGCAGGGACTCGCTTCACGCAGACGAGGACGCGCATCAGGGCTGTCCTCCCAGGTCACGTTGTGTCAGACACAACCTGAACGGTCGCAGGCGTGGTCTGGCTTCGCTGGCACTTTCAGGTTGTGTCTGACACAACGTGACGGCGCGCGGCCTGACACTCACTTCTTCATCCGTTCGTTCGTCGGGTCGAAGGGGCCGTCCACTCCGACGACCTTCACGGGGAACTTCTCGTTCATGTACATGGCCTGCAGGTCTGTTCCGGGCTTGGCGAGATCCCTGGGCAGGTAGGCCATCAGGACCTGCTTGCCGACGCTTGGGCCGTAGCCGGCCGTCGTCACTCGGCTCACCCTTCCGTGGCTGTCGAGGATCACCTCTCCGTCCATCGTCATGATGGGTTCGTTGCCGCCCTGGAACCACCTCCGGCGGCCTTGGGAGTCGTGGTCGTCCTCGACCGTCAACGTGCACATCAGGACCTCGGGGTCGCCCTTCTCACGAGCGGCGACGTACGCCTCCTTGCCGATGAAGTCGGCGGCCTTCACCCTCGGCCGCGCCAACCCCGCCTCGAGCGGGTTGTACTCGCTCTCGAGCTCGGCGCCCTGGAGGCGGTAGCCCTTCTCGATCCGGCCCGACACGGCGTACACGCCCATGCCCGTCGGCCGCAGGCCGAACTCGCCGCCATTCGCCATCAGTGCGTCCCACACCTTCACGGCCTCGTCCCACGCGACGTAGAGCTCCCAGCCGGCGTCACCGACGTACGAGATCCGGAACAGCGTGACCGCGACGTCCTCGTCACCACACCGCAGCGTCACATCCACGAGCCCGCCGTACGGCGAGCCCTCCTGGCTGAGGTCGGCGTCGGTCAGCGTCGCCAGTAGCGCCGGCGCGTTCGGGCCCCACAGGCCGATCGTCGCGATGTCGCGCGACAGGTCGGTCACCGTGACCGAGCCGTCCTTCGGCATGTACTTCTGGATCCACGCCAGGTCGCGCGGCCCGTCGAAGGCGCCGGTCACCACCTGCACGACGTCCTCCGACACCCGCTGCATCGTCAGGTCTGAGTGGAACCCGCCGTCGGGCGTCAGGAACGGTGTGTACGTCGCCCGCCCCACCGGGCCGATCTTGTTCACGCACAGGTAGTCGGCGAACTCGACCGCGCCCGGCCCCGTCAGCTCGAAGATCTGGAACGCCGACAGGTCGAAGATCCCGCAGTTCTCCCGCATGTTGAGGTGCTCACCGACCGTGATCGGGCTCCACCAGCGGTTGTCCCACTCGACCTCCCGCTCCTCCACGCCATAGCGCTCGACCAGATCCGCATTGCTCGTGAACCACTGCGGCCGCTCGAACACCCGCGCCTGGAAGAAGAACGCCCCCAGCTCCTCCTCCCGCTCGAAGAACGGCGACACCACCATGTTGCGGCGCGACTCCCACTGCTCGGCGGGGTGCACGATGCCGTACGTCTTGTTGAAGTGCTCGCTGGCCCGCGCCCAGATGTGCTCGTCCGGCCGCTCCTCCGGATAGAACCGCGAGATGTCGGCGCCGTGGGCGTCGATCACCCGGGGGTACCCGTACGTCATCCACTCGGCGACGACCTGGGCCATGCCCGGCCCCTCCTTCACCCACACCGCGGCCGCCGACCACAGGTTGCGGACCTCGACCGTCTCACCGAGGCACGGCATCGCATCCGGCGTCAACGACAGGAGCCCGTTGATCGCGTACTTGATCTCGGCATCGCCGAGCATGTCCATCAGCTCGATCGCCTGCTCCATCTGCGGATCGAAGTCGTCCTGCGTGAACGGCATCTCGGTGGGGGAGAGCGCCGCCTCGTCGTTGGACGGGATGCTGTCGGGGTGATGGAGGATCGGCCGGTGGGCATACGAGCCGACCTCCATCGACCCCGACGACTGGCGCTCGTAACAGAACGTGTCCATGTCCCGCACGATCGGGTAGCCGATCTCGTTGTTGGTCTCGGCGAGGATGTCGATCGGACCGACGTCGGCCATCTGGTGCACCGCCGGCACGAGCGGGATCGTGGCGCCCGCCATGTTGGCGATCCGGTTCGACCACACGCCGCAGGCGATCACCGCGTACTCGCACTCGATCCGACCCTTGTCGGTGACCACCGCGGTCACCTTCTGGAGGCCGGTGCCTGGCTCGGGCTCGGTCTCGACGTCGAGCACCTCGGTGTTGGCGAACACCTGCATGCCCGTCTTGTCGATCGCCTCCTGCCGGAACAGCGTGCCCGTGTCGAGCGAGTCGACCACCGACACGGTGGGGCAGTAGAAGCCGCCGAGGATCACGTCCTCGCTGATGAACGGGACGAGCTCCTTCACCTCGGCCGGCGTCAGCAGCTTCGCCTCGACCCCCCACGCCGTGGCGCTCGTCATCCGCCGCTGCAGCTCGTCCCACCGCTCCTGCGTGCGGGCGACCTCGATGCCGCCGCTGTCGACGCTGCGGTCGAGGTCGCGGTACTGGTTGGCCGACTGCACGCCGAGCAGCGCCATCTCCTTGTTGTGGTCGACCGGGAAGATGAAGTTGCTCGCATGGCCCGTCGAACCGCCCGGGTTGGGCAGCGGCCCCTTGTCGAGCAGCACCATGTCGGTCCACCCCAGCCGGGCGAGGTGCCCGGCCAGGCAGTTGCCGACGATGCCGGCCCCGATGATCACGCACTTCGCAGAACTTGGCACCTCGCTCACCGTGAGCCTCCCCTCGCACGTTCAAGTTGTGTCAGACACCACGTGACACTTCGTTCACGTGGTGTCTGACACAACTTGAAAGTTGGACTGATATATCATGAATGTATCACGAGCAAGTCCTTGAGTGCACAGGCCTACGAGCGCATCCGGCGGATGATCGTCCGGCTCGAGCTCGCGCCCGGCGACATCGTCCGGGAGGACGCGCTCCAGGACCTGCTCGGCATCGGGCGCACGCCGATCCGCGAGGCGCTCCAGCGCCTGGCCCGCGACCAGTTCGTCACCGTCATCCCCCGGCGCGGCATGTTCGTCTCGTCGATCGACGTCGACGAGCTGGCGATGCTCTACGAAGCCCGCGCCATGCTCGAGCCCTACGCCGCCCGCCTCGCCTGCGTGCGCGGCACCGCCGATCACTGGCAGGAGATGGCCGACGTCATCGAGCGCTCACTGCGCGCCGGCATCCCGCCCGAGGACCTCCTCGCCGTCGACCGCCGCTGCCACGAGATCATCTGGAACGCCGCCGGCAACCGCTTCCTCACCGACACCCTCGACATGCTCTACGCCCAGAGCGACCGGGTCTGGCACATGTACCTCGCCGACGTCGCCGACACCCGCCACGCCGTCGACGAGCACATCGAGATCCTCGACCTCCTCCGCACCGGTGACCCCGACGCGTGCGCGGGTGCGCTGGAAGCCCACGTCCAGTCCTTCGACGACCAGGTGCGCGCCGCGGTCACCGGCCGCCTGGGTTCCCCCCTCGCCGGCTGATCTCGGCCGGACCGTTCGGTCAGTCGTGCCTGCTCGACGCCGCCCGCAGTTGTTCGATCTCGCGTTGCACGAGGTCCTCGCGGAGCGGATCGCGCCGGTAGACCTCGAACCACTGGCGGAGCACGAACATCCCCCAGATCGCCATCACGAGCACCGGCCACGGGAACACCCACTCGTCGGTGAAGCCGCTGACGATCCAGAGCGCCCAGAGGCCGATGTTGACGACCACGTAAGCGAACAAGTGTGTCATGAAGTCGCGCTTGGCCTTGACCCGCTTGACCGCAACCGCACGCAGCTCGTCGTCGGTGGGTTCGGGGACCGACGTGCCACCCGTCGGCATCGCCCTGGTGTTGGTTGAGACGTCGCTCATCTGCCTACCTCCTCCCGGAGTTCCGAGCTCGGATCCGTGGATCCATCTCCAGCGTCCGGCGTGAAACGTCGTCGCGTCCAGAGTCCTACGGCTCTTGGTCGATCGGCCGGCTCCTCTCACCCTCGCCGGCCGAGTTTGTCCTGGCGGGCCTCAGCTCCTGCCCGACGCCGCGAACCGGATCGTGCCGGTGAACCGGCGCTCGACGCCGACTGCCGGATCTTCGGCTCCGTTGCCGTCGCCCACTCCGTGAAGGAGCTGGTGGTGATGGCTTCCTGCACCCCGGTCCCCCGTTCGGTCTCACCCGATGAGTGCCGTGAACGCCGCCGTCGCACCACCACGAATCCAGATCCTTGCCGAGACGCCCGTCAGGAGTGACGAGATGTGCCACGGGGCCCAGCCGAGAGGCGGGGCGACCCAATCGTTGCGGTGCACGGAGTCGCCTGCGAAGCACGGCGATGAGCAAGCCGCTCGCCGCGCAAGGCGTACCTATCCGCTGAGCCCCTCGCGCGCATGCGCCTCGCGGGCAAACGCGATGGCCGGGCTGATCCGGTTCACCACCGACAGGAACCCGAGCGATGCCGTGGCCGGGTGCTCGGTACGCTCGCCCGATGGCCGAGCCGTTCGTCCCCGACGACTTCGAGGTGCCCGTCCATCTGACCGGGCCCGGCTTCCGGCTCGAACCGCTCGGGCCCGAGCACAACGAGCGCGACCACGACGCGTGGATGTCGAGCATCGACCACATCCGCGCCACGCCGGGTTTCCCCGACGGGTCGTGGCCGTCGCCGATGTCCGTGGAGCGCAACCGAGCCGATCTCGTCCGGCACGCCGACGACTTCGAACGTCGCGTCGGATTCACGTACTCGGTGCTGGACGGCGACGAGGTGATCGGTTGCGTCTACATCTACCCGAGCTCGCACGCCGACCACGACGCCGCCGTGCAGTCGTGGGTGCGAGCATCACACGCCGACCTCGATGCGGTGCTGGCCGGCGAGGTCGCGGCCTGGCTCGATCGCGACTGGCCGTTCACCCGCGTGGACGACCGCGGGCGCACCTGAATCGCCCGCCGACTCGCAATCGGCACCGCCATCACGGATCGCTCCGCTCTGCGCGCCACCGATCCGCTCACCGACATCGAGTTGCGAGATGTGCCTGGGGCTTCAGCGGATAGGTACGCCTTGCGCGGCGAACGGCTTTCTCGTCCCCTGCTTCGCAGGCGACTCCGTGCACCGCAACGATCGGGTCGCCCCGCCCATCGGCTGGGCTCCCTGGCACATCTCGTGACCAGTGCCGCGCCCGCCAACGTTGCCCTGTTCGCCGGCCGGACGCACCGCTGGCGTCGTTCCGGTTTCCTCGAGAGTGCGCACGGCAAGGCCGCCGGCACTTCCTTCGTCGCCGCGCCTTGCCAGCGGCACGTTCGACTCGGCGCGCAACAGCGCAAACGTTGCCGGTCGCGGCACTACGTCGCCGTCAGGACTGCGAGCAGGTTGCGCTGCTCGAAGGCGAAGCCGGCGGGGTGCGGCTCGGCCATGCGGTGGAAGCGGTCGCGCAGGTCGTCGCCGAGCTCGACGACGCGCTCGGCGCGGGCAGGGACGATGCCGACCAGTACCTCGACCCACGTGTCGAAGTCGTCGTAGACCGCTTCGCCGACGAACTCGCTGCGAGCGATCGGGCCGAACCCGGCGACGCCGTCGAGTGCCCGCTGCGCTGCCGCCCGCTCGAGCCGCTCGTCGACGACCGGCATCGCGACGATGTCGTCGGCCGCATCGGGGTCGGGTTCGACGACGTACAGCGTGCCGCCAGGCCGGAGCACGCGCCTGGCCTCGCTGAGCGCATCGGGCATCGCGTGCTCGGGGACGTGGTGCAGCGAGTAGACGAAGATCACCAGGTCGAACGACGCATCGGCGAACGGCAGGTCCTCGCCGGGAGCATCGACGTAGGCGTCGGGGTGCTCGGGATCGGCGGCGATGGCACGCTGCCGCATCACGTCGCCGCACTCGGCCCCGACCGGGCGTGCGCCACGTTCGCGCAGCCAGCGCACGAGCGCGCCGGCGCCGCACCCGACGTCGAGCACGTCGAGCCCGGCGACGTCGATCGTCTCGGCGAGCACGTCGGTCTGGGTCCGCGCCCCGCTCATGTTCCAGCGCCCGTCGCTTCGGGGCCCACGAATCGCCAGGCCTGCAGCTCGGCGCGGTACGGGTAGTCGAACCGGTCGCCGAGCGGCTCGACGACGGCTCGCACGTCGGCCACGACGCGAGCCTGCTCGCCACCGTCGAGCGCTCCGATG
This sequence comes from Ilumatobacter sp., assembly GCF_030065885.1. GTDB lineage: Bacteria > Actinomycetota > Acidimicrobiia > Acidimicrobiales > Ilumatobacteraceae > Ilumatobacter. Next base: position 11,480 of record NZ_JASJCS010000031.1, read on the forward strand.
AAGCTGGTCGACAGCGTGCGAGCGACCACCCCGTCGGCGTCGGTCGCGACGGGATGGTCGCAGTGCCAGTCGTCGGCCAGCTCGAACCGCGCATCGCCCTCGATCGCGCGCCGCCACACCATGGACACATGACGCGGCGTGTCGCCGGCATGGCGCTCGATGATCTCGGTGACGGCGGCGACCCACGGCACCGACAGGTCGCGGACGTTCCACGCGGTGACGAGGTGGCCGCCCGGCACCAGCACGCGGGCGATCTCGTCGAGGGCCACGGCGTGGTCGAACCAGTGGAACGCCTGGGCCGCCAGGACGGTCGCGGCCTCGGCGTCGCCCACCGGGATCCGCTCGGCCGTGCCGTCGAGCACCTGGACGCCCGGTACGTGCTGCTCGAGCTCGTGCCGCATCTCGGCCACCGGCTCGACGGCCATGACCGCGACGCCGCGCTCGGCGAGGGCCCGGGTGAAGATGCCGGTGCCGGCGCCGAGCTCGATCGTGCTGCCGCCGCGATAGCGCTCGACGAACCGGTCGACGAGCTCGGGCGGGTACCCAGGTCGCGCGTCGCGGTACGTCTCCGCCCGCGCCGAGTACCCGCCGGCCGCCGAGCGATGGATCGTCTCGGTCACGCGCCCTCCAGGGGGCCGTGGGCGGAGCCGCGTGCGACGTCGAGCTCGACCAGCTCGCCGTGCGGCAGGCGCCATTCGAGCGCGGCCGCCGGTTCGAGTCGGAGCAGGTGCATCATCAACATCCTCGCGATCATCTCGTGGGCGACCACCAGCGGCCGGCGGCTGCGATCCCCGATCTGCTCGATCGCCTGCGCCGCCCGCCCGGCGGCATCGGCGTAGCTCTCACCACCGGGGAACCGCCAACGGTACTTGTCGCGGGTGCGCTGAGCGAGCACCCCGGGGAACCGCGTCTCGATCTCGGCGTCGGTGAGTCCGCTCAGGTCGCCGTGGTCCAGCTCGGCGAGATCGTCGAGCATGGTCACGCCGACGCCGATCCGATCGCCGACGATCACCGCGGTTGCGTGCGCCCTGCCCAACGGGCTGCTCAGCACCCGATCGACGGCGCGTCCTGCCGCCAGAGTAGCGATGCGCTCGGCGTCACGGTGGCCGTCAGGCGTCAGCGGCGAGTCGAGCCGGCCCTGCCGCCGGCCCTCGACGTTCCACTCGGTGCGCCCGTGCCGGGCGAGCAACCAGGTCGGCACGAGCCCACCCTGTCACGTGCGGCTCGTCCGACTCGCCATGGGAAGTCGGATGGACGCTCGATCGACGGGTGCGGCGATCGACCCCGACGCCGTCAACCCTGCAGCTCGGGCACCGATGCGACGATGGTGATGGCTGCGGTGAGACCCCAGAGCGACAGCGCGACGAACGCGATGCGAACGTCGCTCGGCGTGCCGATGCGGATGCCGCGGCGCATCGCGGCGACCCTCGTGCTGATGCCGCGGCCGGCGAAGTACAGGAACATCCCGCCCCCGACGAGCCCGAAGTAGGGCCAGGCCGGCGAGTCGACGATCAGCAACACGCCGGCGACGACCAGCGTCCAGAGGCTGAACGCGTCCCACCGCGCCTCGCCACGCACGTCGGCGTAGAAGGCCGGGTCCACGTCGGCCTCGGCGTCGGTCAGCGAGAGCCGCTCGGCGGTCGGTGGTGCGAGCCAGGCGAGCGTCTGCCCGGCCCACGCCAGCAACGCCAGCGCCAGCACCACGATGCCCCACACGATCGTCATGACACCTCCAACGAGATCGACGGACGGACCGGTCCACGTTCCACTCCAGTCCCGGAGAGCCGCGACGGCCAGGGTCGGAGGTCCTCGCCCGCCGGCCGACCTCTCAGCGGATGCGAACGGCGAGCGATCGGTCGGGTTCGCCGCAGCGCTCGGGATGCAGGATCGAGGCGATCGTCTCGACGCCGTCGACGACCCGCGGGCCCGGTCGCACGACGACGGCATCCGCGTCGATCGCCCAGACCTCGGCCTCCGGTGGCAGGTGCCCGCGTTCGATCACGTCGAGCGCGAGCCTCGTCGCACCGTCGAGCCGGTAGCCGCACGGCGAGACGATCACCACGTCCGCCCGGGCGGCCTCGATGACCTCCCACTCGAGCATCTCGGAGTTCGCTCCCGGGAAGCCGAGCACCGAGTCGCCGCCTGCCGAGACGACCATGTCGGGGACCCAGTGGCCGCCCGTGAACGCCGGATCGGTCCACTCCAGGACCATCGTCGGTCGGGCCGTCACGCCCTCGAGCCGCTCGGACACACCGTCGAGTCGCTCCCGCAACCCCGAGACGATCCCCGCCGCCCTCGCCTCGGCGCGTGTAACACGTCCCGTCTCGGTGATCGTGTCGAGCACCTCGTCGAGCGACATCGGATCGAGCGTCAACACGTCGGCCGAGCAGGCGAGGAACGCCAGCGCATCGTGGACCTCGCTCACGTCGACGGCGCACACCGCGCACAGGTCCTGCGTGACCACCAGATCGGGGTCGATGTCGGCGAACGCGCCACGGTCGAGCCGGTACAGGTCTTCGCCGGCGGCGATCCGCTCCCTCACGACACGGTCGATCTCGGCGGGGGAGAGGCCCTCGGGGAGCGCCGACGTCGACACGATCCGCTTCGAGCGGGCCTCGCCGGGGAAGTCGCACTCGAACGTCACGCCGACCACGTCGTCGCCGAGCCCGAGCTCGAAGAGGATCTCGGTGGCCGAGGGGAGCAGCGAGACGATCCGCACGGGCGGGATCGTACGGCCCGCTGCGTCGTCAGATCCGGTCGAGCAGCCGACCGAGCGGCGGCGGCAGGTCGGCCGGGTCGAGGAGGGCGGCCAGTGCCGCCGCCAGGCGCTCCTTGCGCCCGCTGCGGATCCCGAGGAAGCGGTGCAGCTGCTCGTCGACCGGGCGGCCGCGCTGAGCGGGCTGCTGCTGCATGACGCGGAACGTCCGGAGCTCGTCGTGCGCCTCGAGCACCCCGAGCGTGGCGTCGACGCCGACGGCGCGCAGCAGCTCGTCCTCCAGGTCCCGGTGGCAGACGAAGTAGGCACCGTCGCCGAGGGCACGGTCGAAGTAGGCGACCTCGGCTTCGTCGCACAGGCCGATCACGGCCACGGAGCCTGCGTACCGGCGGACGTGGTGGCCGACGTTCGTCGCGCCGCCCATGGCGACGACGGCGACACCTGCCAGATCGCGGCCGACCCGCCGCGCCAGCGCCTCGACCGCGGCGCGGTCGCTGACCCCCTCGACCAGGACGGCCGTGCGGATCCCAGGGTCGAGGTCGGGGACGTTCACGATGCGATCATCGCGTGCTGCCCGGCCGGATGCTGATGTGACACACGTCGATGCGCGGCCGCGGCGTGAACGCGCTGCGCGGCATGCTCGTCTCGACGTCCAATTGCCACGGCGATCCGCGTCGGAGCCGCTCCTGCCATCGTCGAGCGACCGCCCTCGGCACGATCAGGTCGGCGCGTTCGAGCCGGCTGGCCGGATGCGTCAGGCGGTCGAGCACCGCCGAGACGCCGTCGAACGGCGGGTTGGCCACCACGCGGAACGATCGGCCCGGCAGCCTGAGGTCGGTGATGTCGGCCCCGACGACCTTCACCCGGTGGTCGGCGAACCGGTCGCGGAGTCGCGCCGCCCGCGACGGGTGCAGCTCGAAGGCGATGACCCGTGCGCCGACCCGCACGAGATGGCACGTGATGGCACCGTCGCCGGCGCCGAGGTCGAGCACGAGGTCGCCCGGGCCGACGCCGCTCGTCACGACGAACCGGCGGGCGTGTGCGTCATCGAGCCGGTGCCACCCCCACTGGCGCCGGGACCGCGGAGCGCGCGTTGAGCGAGGTGTGCCCGGGGAACGGGGCGCGGCCCGCGGCCGTCGACCGGACACGGCGGACCATCGCTGCGAAGATCATGCGACGATGTTGGCCGCCCGAGCGGGCCGGAGTGAACCGGGTTTCGCGGCGCGGGGCTGCTGTCGTCAGCGCACGCAACCGGTGGCCATCGCGACGACCGGGTCGTCGTCGGCGCACGTGTCGCGGCCACGGAGGAGTGATTCGGCGAAGAACGACGCACCGGGCGGCGAGTACGACCCGCGGATCGTGACCTCGTAGCCGTCGCCGACGTGGCGCAGGACGGTCACGGTCACGCCGTGCACCGTCACCGACTCGCCCACGTCGACGACGTGCTCGAAGCCGTACGGCGCGCCGAGCGCCTGGCGCTGGATGCGCGCCGTGCTCAGCCCGCTCAGGCCGCCCGTGCGGTCGAGCTGGTCGACCACGTGGATCGCGACGCCCTCCGAGGCGAGGAAGTCGTCGTTGCCGACGGCCGGCTTCGCCTCGACGGTGAGCAGGCTGAGCGGTTGCGCCGGATCGGGGAGCGCCACCAGTTGCAGGCCGTCGCCGTTCGGCCGTTCGAGCACGTAGTTGGCCGTGCCGGAGGGGTGCGTGACCATCTGGCCGTCGCCGAGCCAGTCGCTGGCGAGGCGGTTGAACGCGAGCGTGTTGCCCGGGATGCACGGGTAGCTGACGTTGCCGACACGGCACCACCCCATCCCGTCGCTCATGACGTCGACCGGATTGTCGTACTCGTCGTCGGGCCCGATGTACGAGTGCGGCCAGTGGAGCGTGTGGCCGATCTCGTGCGCGATGACGCCGGGGTTCGGTCGGACCGAGATCGTGGCACCGCCCAGCCAGCTGCCGCGGCTCGATTGGTTCGGTGCCCAGTCGAGGACGGCGACGTCGGGCGCGCCCGACCCGGTGAAGATCGTGCCCGGCCCGGCGAAGCCGCCGCCGTCGAGCGTGGTGCCGGCGACGAGCACGTTGGTGTACGGGGCACCTGTGAGCTCGCTGGCTGCGTCGAGGCAGTCGAGGGGATCGCCGTTGCGGCCGACGGAGACGTTGCCGCGGGCGGTGAACACGACGTCGTAGCGGCCACCCGAGAGCTCGTCGAAGTACGGCTCGAGCTCGGCCTGGGCGAACGCGGCGAAGTCCTGCGACGTCGTCGTGTGCTGCTGCGAGCCGTCGAAGACGTTCGAGTCGACGGGGATCTCGCACACGTACACGGCGATGCGGTCGGTGCCGACCGCCCGGTGGAGGTCGGGCCGGCGGACGTGTGCGTTGCGGTACTGGGCTGCCGACGCATCCGCGGCCCGCGCCGGGCAGCCGGCGTCCGAGCCCGACGGTGCCGGTCCGGTCAACCAGCCGGCGATGTCGACGACGAGGTGGGTGGGGTTGCGGTTGAAGAGGCAGATGTCGCCGTCCGGTCCGAGCGCGGCGATGACGAGGTTCGCGGTGGTGCGCCCGGCCGTGAAGTTCAGGTTGGACGAGCCCGGCAGCGTCGAGCCCTGCGGGTGGCTGGTCACGAACCCGGGCAGGCTCGAGCCGGTGCTGGTGACGTTGAGCACGACGGCCGCCGCGTCGGCCGGGATGCCGGCCCGCCCGGCCACGTCGAGCTGCAGCGAGGCGCCGTCGGGCTGGATGCCGCCGCCCGCGAACCCGCCGTCGGCGGTCGGCTCGCCGTCTCGGGTGTCGAGCAGGCGGGTCGGTGCGGGCAGCGGCCGGAAGACGGTGTCGGGCAACACACCGGCGATGTCGACGACGAGATGGACGGGCGCCAACGTGTAGACGCAGACGTCACCGTCGGGGTCGAGTCTCGTCATCACGGCGTTGGGCGTCGTGAGGCCGGGCGAGTAGTTCACGTTCGATGCGTTCGGGCGTGGTGCATCGCACGGGAACACGGTCAGGAAGCCGTGGGCGCCGATGTCGGTCGCCGTGACGTTGAGGGCGACGGCGGTCGCGTCGGGCGGGACGCTGCCGCGCCCGGCGACCCGGATCTCGTACGTGGTGCCTGCGCCACGGCGCCCGGCGCCGACGAACCGACCGTCGACCGTGGCCTCGCCCGGCCGCGTGTCGGCGAGTCGCTCGGGTGCGGCGAGCGCCTCGAACGTCCCGGCCGGGAACTCGCCCGCGACGTCCGCGATCAGGTGTGACCCCGCGAGCGTGAACAGGCACACCGTGCCGTCGTCGGCCACCCGGGTCAGCACCGCGGCCGCGACGGTCTGGCCGCCGACGTGGTTGAGGTTCGACGTGTTGGGCTGCGGCTCGTCGCAGGGCCACACGGTGACGAACCCTGCGCCTTCGGGTTGGTCGACCGTGACGTTGAGCACGACCGAACCGACCGGAGCGGGCAGGCCGGCGCGGCCGGCGACCGCGAGCTGGAGCACCGAGCGGGCCGGCCGCTTGCCGATGCCCGAGAGCGCGCCGTCGACGGTCGGGCCACCCGCTCGGGTGTCGAGCAGCCGCTGCGGCGCGGGGAGTGGCTCGTACCCCGCCGCGGCGGCCGCGGGTTGTGCACCGGGCGACACGAACACCGCCGTCGTCGCTGCGACCAGGGTCGCGCTGACGAGTGCGAGGAGCCGACGCATACGGCTCCTCGTTGTAGCAGCGCCGACGTGCGACCGCTCCGCGGGACACGAATTCGGCGACGCGCCGGATCGACCACGGAACGCCGTCGTCGATTCGCGAGACTCCGGCGATGGATCCGCTCGGACTCTTCCGACTCGACGGCCAGGTGGCGGTGGTGACCGGCGCCTCGTCGGGTCTCGGCGCCCGGTTCGCACGGGTACTCCATGCGGCAGGTGCCACGGTCGTCGCCACCGCCCGACGCGGCGACCGTCTCGAGGCGCTGGCCGGCGATCTGCCCGGCCTCGTCACCCGCGTCGCAGACGTGGGCCTGGCCGGTGATCGCGAACGCCTCGTCGCCGACACCCTCGCGAACGAGGGGGCGATCGACGTGCTCGTCAACAACGCCGGCGTCTCGTTCACGGTCGGCATCGAACACGAGACGCTCGAGCAGTTCGAGCAGGCCATGCAGGTCAACACGACCGCGGTCTGGCACCTCACGAAGCTGGTCGTGCCGCACATGGTCGGGCGTGGTGCCGGCGCGATCGTCAACGTCGCGTCGATGCTCGGCCACGTCGGCTCGGCGCCGATCAAGCAGGCCAACTACTGCGCGAGCAAGGGGGCGGTCGTCAACATGACCCGTGAGCTCGCGCTCCAGCTCGGACGCAAGGGCGTGCGCGTCAACGCACTCTGCCCCGGCTACTTCCCGTCGGAGATGACCGAGAACATGGTCGGCGACGAGGGCAGCGAGCAGTACATCCGCACGTACTCGGCGATCCCGCGGATGGGCGAGGAGCACGAGCTCGACGGCGCCCTGCTGTTGCTCGCGAGCCGCGCCGGCTCGTACATCACCGGCCAGTCGCTGCTCGTCGACGGCGGCTTCACCGCCCGCTGAGGCAACGACCGGGCTCCAACCGTGCCGGGAGGGCGTTGATCTCGCCGGTCGACCGCGTCGGAGCCCGGTCGCGACCGGCGACGCCTGGCCGACCGCGCGGCTCGACGGTGGTGGGTGAGCGTCGAAGCGGCGGCGCTGTTGCGCCGCTTGCGGAGGCGGTGAGCTCGGTAGGCGCAGTCGGTCCGGCTTGGCCGGCCGGCGAAGCCCGTTCGAGAACGGTCGATTCAAGCCGACAGGCGCCGATCCCGATGATCTGACAGCATGAGTGCCGGTATGGACGTCTCCCTGCAGCCCGCCGCGGTCGAACGCGGGTCCGATGCGGTCGCCGCCGGGCAGACCGCCGACACAGCGGCGCGCATCACCGGCTCGGTCGGCGGCGTGCTCGCCGGTCGCACCGAGGCGATCGAGACCGCCGTTGCGTGCCTGCTGTCGGGCGGGCACCTGTTGATCGAGGACATCCCGGGTGTCGGCAAGACGCTGCTGGCGCAGGCGTTGGCGGCGTCGGTCGGCGGGTCGTTCCATCGCATCCAGGGCACGCCCGACCTCCTGCCCGGTGACGTGACCGGCACGATGTTGCCCGCCGGCGACGGGTTCGAGCTGCGCTTCCGCCCCGGTCCGATCTTCTCGAACATCGTCGTCTTCGACGAGCTCAACCGCGCCAACCCACGAACGCAGTCGGCGCTGCTCGAGGCCACCGAGGAGGCCGCGGTCACCGTCGACGGCGCCACCCGCGAGCTGCCCGCACCGTTCCTCCTGATCGCCACGCAGAACCCCGTCGAGATGACCGGCACCTACCCCCTCGGCGAGGGCGCACTCGACCGGTTCGCCGCGGTCGTGACACCCGGAAGGGCGGCAGCCGACGACGAGGTCGACGTGCTGACCGGCCGCCGCGGCCGCACCGTGCTCCAGGCCGTCGAACCCGTCACCGACATCGGCGACCTCCTCGCAGCGCGCCGTGTGGTCGCCGATGTCTACGTGGCCGACCAGATCGCCCGCTACGTCGTCGCCCTGCTCGAGGCGACCCGCCAGCATCCGCGCGTGCGCCTCGGCGCATCGACGCGCGGCGGTGTCGCACTCGTCGGTCTCGCCAAGGCGCGTGCGGCGATGGCCGGCCGCCACTACGTGGTGCCCGACGACGTGGTGCGCGTCACCGAGTCGGCGTTGTCGCACCGCGTGATCGTCAACGACGCCGGGTCGGTCGGCGCCGGCCGCGACATCGTCGCCGAGTGCCTCGACCGGGTACCCGCGCCGACCGCATGATCCGTCCTGTCGGGGTCTCGGCAGGCGGCCTCGGTCTGGCCGTCTCGTGGCTTGGCGGGTTCGCCATCGTCCGGATGACCGGCTCGACGCCGGTCGCGATCGTGCTCGCAGCGGGGTTGATCGCCTTCCTCGGCGCAGCCGTGGTCGGCGCGTTCGGCCTGCGCCACGTCTCGATCGGGCGCGTCTCGCTCCCCGACCTGTCGACGCAGGGCGACGAGGTCCCGATCGCGGTCGAGGTCGAGGCGCCGAGGCCCGTGTGGATCGTCGTGCGGCACGGCTCGGCGAAGGTCGCCTCGGGGTGGGCCGGCACGCACGGCTTCCGGGGGCCCGCATCGTTCCCACGACGTGCGGTGGTCACCTCGCTTCGCATCGATGTCCGCTCGGCGGGCACGTCGGGACTGGTCTGGTGGCGGCGGCGCTTCGAGGTCGACGTCGACGAGCACCTGGTCGCGCCCGAGCCCGCCGACGGGTCCGTGCCGGTCGAGCGGCGTTCGCTCTACGGCCGGGGCGAGCTCTCGGGGGCCGCCGGCGCGGTCGCCGGGCAGATCGACGGTGTCCGCCCATGGCGTGAAGGGGACAGCGAGCGGCACGTGCACTGGGCCTCGTCGATGCGGGCCGGCGAGCTCGTCGTCCACGACCGTCGACGCGACGTCGATCAGGAGTGGGTCGTCGAGGCCACGCACGGTCGACCCGAGCCCGACGCCGAGGCGGCCGCTGTGCTCGCCAAGCTCGAACAGGTGCTGCGAGCCGGCGGCGACGTGAAGGTTGCGATCGGCGACGGCCGGCCCGAACCGATCGCGAGCGTCGACGACGCCGCTCGGTGGGCGGCGCGGGCCGATCTCGGTCCCCGGCCGGCCCGACGCCGGACGCTGCGCGAGATCCGGTGGCGGACCGAACCCGAGACGTCGGCGTCGCTGTCCGCCCGCTGGTGGGCCGCCGGCGCGACAGCCGTCTCGATCGCGATGCTCTCGCTCACGCTCGAGCTCGGTCTCGTCGTGACCGTGCTCGGGCTCGCCGGGATCGCGGCCGGCGCCCTGGTCTCGGGCCGAGTGCTGGTGTCGGGCGAACCGGCGTCGCTGACGTTGCGATCGTTCGTCGCCGTCGGTGCGCTCGTGGCGTTCGTGATGGTGCTGGCTGCCGGCGGCCGGCTCGAAGGTCTGCTCGACGTCCTGCGCGGCCCACTCCCGATGCTGCTGGTGATCCTGATCGGGCTCCACGGCTTCGAATGCCACGACCGGCGCACCATCCGCGTGTCGCTCGGCATCTCCGGTGTGGTGATGATGTACGCCTCCGGCTTCCGGGTCGACGACTCGATCATCTGGTGGCTGCTGGCCTGGGCCCTGTGCTTCGGCGTCTCGATGGCCAAGCTGGCCGGTCCGACGGCGCGGATGCCGCTGACCCGAGCGAAGACCGCATGGCCGACGCGGGCGGCATCGATCGGCGTCGGCGCCGTTGCCACGGTCGGGCTGCTCGCGATCGTGCCCGTGCCGCGCGGCCCCGCCCATCTCACCCTGCCGACGTTCATCGATCCGATCCGAGACGTCACGACTCCGGGCGCGATCGTCGGCCCCGACGGCGACGTGCGCGACCAGGACTTCGACGCCGGTTCCGACACCGACGGCCTGCGTGCACCGCCCGGGCAGGCCGGCGGATACACCGGCTTCGCGCAATCGATGGACACGTCGGTGCGCGGCGATCTCGGCGACGAGATCGTCATGCGAGTGCGGGCGCCCGAGCCCGACTTCTGGCGCGGGCAGACCTTCGGCCGATTCGACGGACGCCGGTGGTACGCCGACGAACGCATCGGCAGGCCTCGGCGGGGCCCCAACATCGATGTCGCTCCGACGCTCGGCGACCGGCCCGACCCGGACGCGGTCGACGTCGAGCGCTTCGTGCAGACCTACTACGTCGAGGCCGACATGCCGAACGTCGTGTTCCATGCGAACCGCCCGGTCCAGGTGATCATCGACGCCGACGTCTGGACGCGCGAGGACGGCGCGATCCGGGCGTCGACCGTGCTGGGGGAGGGGTCGGTGTACACGGTCGTCTCCGCCAAGAACCGCGTCGATGCAGCGAGCCTTCGTGGGCAAGGCCTCGTCGGCGATCGGCTGACGCAGCTCGGGCGTGAGGTCTTCGCCCAGTACCTCGAGGTGCCCGAGTCGACGTCGCCGGCGACGATCGCACTCGCCGACGAGCTCGCTCGCGACCGGACGTCGACGTACGACGTCGTGCTCGCCTACGAGGCGTGGATGAACCGCAACGTCGAGTACGACCTCGATGCGCCCCTGCCCGACCCCGGGGAGGACGCCGTGCACGACTTCCTGTTCGACACGCAGCTCGGCTTCTGCGAACAGATCGCCTCGTCCCTCACGATCATGCTGCGCACCCAGGGTGTGCCGGCCCGCCTCGCCACCGGCTACGTCTCGGGGACCCGCGACCGCGTGGCGGGTGTGTTCGAGGTCCGTGCCAGCGATGCGCATGCGTGGGTCGAGGTGTGGTTCCCCGAGACGGGGTGGCAGGCGTTCGATCCGACCGCCGCCGTGCCGCTGGCAGCCGACGCCGAGATCGACTCGGTGGGCGCCGACCTGATCGAGGGTGCTGCCGGCTACGTCGGCGACAACACGACGACGCTGGCGCTGATCGCAGCACTCGGCGTCGCCGGCGTCGGCTCGCTCCGCGTGGTGCAGGTCGTCCGGCACCGACGCCGTCGCGGACGATGGGGGCTGCTCCAGGACCGCTTCGCGGCGGTCGCGACGGAATCCGGCGCCTCGGCCGGCGTGCCGAATCCGCAGCTCGCAGCGATCTGGAAGCAAACCGACGACGCCCGAGTCGCACGCGAGGTCGCCGAGCGCCTCGACCGCGTCGCGTTCGACCCGACGTTCGATGACGCCGACGATCATGCATACGACGAGACGCGCAAACTCGTCGGGATGCTGAGCGCACTCGACCAGTAGCCTCGCCGCGTGCCTCGATCACGCGTCCTCACGTTCGGGCTGATGACCGGCCTGCTGGCGTCGGGATACGGCGTGATGTTCACGGTGCTCGACGACTTCCGTGACGAATACGGCATCGAGGCCTACTGGCTCGGCCTGATCGTCGGGCTCGGCTTCCTCTCGGCGTTCCTCGCGCAGATCTTCCTCGCGCCGATCGCCGACCGCGGCCGCGCCCGGCAGCTCGTCGTCGTCGGGCTCCTGCTCAACACGGCCGGGCTGCTGGTCATGGCGGCGGGCGAGACGCTGATCCCTCTGCTCGCCGGCCGGTTCGTGTCGGGGATCGGGATCGGCATGGCGTTCCCCGCGATCCGTCGCATCGTCATCAACGCGGATCCCGCGAACCTCGGCAGCAACGTCGGCCTGCTGCTCGCAGCCGACGTGGCGGGCTTCGCCACCGGCCCGGTCGTGTCCGCGATCCTCGTCCCCGCGTTCGGCATCCCCGCGCCGTTCATCGTGATCGCCGCGCTGAGCGTCGTGTGCCTACCGGTCGTGTTCATCGTCCCGATCGTCGAGGCCGACGTCCCACCGACCTCCCGATTCGCGTTCGACCTGCTGCGGAGCCGCCCGATGGTCGCTGCCCTGATGATGGGGTCGGCGGTGTTCCTGATGATCGGCACGTTCGACGCGCTGTGGGTGATCGTGCTCGACGACCTCGACGCGAGCGAGTTCGTCGCCAACGTCGGCATCTCGATCTTCGCCCTGCCGCTGATCTTCCTCGGGTCGTACGGCGGCCGGCTCGCACAGCGGATCGGCCCGTTCCGCTGGGGGCCGTTCGGCCTGGTGCTCGGCGCCGTCTTCATGTTCCTGTACGGGGTGCTGCCGGCGGCATGGGCGATGCTGACGGTCGGGACGGTGCATGCCGTGTTCGACGGGCTCACCGTGTCGAGCACCGGCGTCGCCGTCGGGATCTCGGCGCCGCCCGACCGCCAGGCGGGCGCGCAGGGGATGCTCGGCGCGGCCGAGACGCTCTCGGGCGGCGTCACCGCCGTGCTCGCCGGGGTGCTCTACTCGGTGGGCGGGCGGACGCTCGCCTACACGGTCTGCGCGGTCATCATGGTCGGCCTGGCCGTCGGCGCGTACGCGATGGCCGGCGAGCAGTACCGGTCACGGACCGGCGGCACCCGGCCGATCGACCCCGATCCCGCCACCGCCGTGACCGGCCACGCGTGATGATCGGGCTTCGCCGACCGGCCAAGCCGGCTCGGCTTCGCCTGCCGAGCTCGCCGCCTCCGCGATGGCGCTTCGCGCCATGCTTCGACACTGCGAGCCGTTCGGGCTCGGCCCACCTCCGCCGTGCGACGCGGCCGACCGGCGAGACGGGCGCCTCACGACGGGGCGGCACGCACGGCCGCGAACTCAGCCCGAACGTTGCGCGGCGAGGAGGCTGCGGCGGACCTTGCCGGCGTCGTCACGGACCGGCTCGTCGACGAACTCGTACGTCGACGGGCACTTGTAGGACACGAGCCGCTCGGCCATGTGGGCTCGCAACCCGGCCTCGTCGACGCCGGCCGGCGCATCGACGATCGCGTGCACGCGCTCGCCCAGGTCCTCGTCGGGGATGCCGATCACGGCGCAACTCCGAACGGCCGGGTGTTCGTCGACGGCGGCTTCGACCTCGGCAGGGTAGATGTTGGCACCGCCGCGGAGGATCATGTCCTTGCGGCGGTCCGCGAGGTACACGTAGCCGTCCTCGTCCATCCAGCCCATGTCGCCCAGGCTCTCCCAGTCGGTCGAGCCCAGCTGCTTGGCTTCGGCGCCGAGGTAGCGATACGTCGAGTGGCGACCCCCGTCGGCGAGCATGTAGATCTCGCCCACTTCGCCCGCCGGGAGGTCGTTGCCGTGGTCGTCGACGACCTTCATCTTGCCGACGATCGGTCGGCCGACCGAGCCGCGGTGCTCGCGCCACTCCCGGCCGGTGATCCACGTGATCGCCTGGACCTCGGTACCGGCGTACAGCTCGCACAGCACGTCGGGGCCGACCCAGTCGATCCACTCCTCCTTGAGCCACGGCGGGCAGTGGGCGGCCATGTGGACCGCCACCTCGAGCGAGGACATGTCGGCTGCCGCTCGCACGTCGTCGGGCAGCTTCCACATGCGGTTCATCATCGTCGGCACCATGTAGAGGTACTTCGGCCGGTGCTCGGTGACCGCGTCGAGCACCGCTTCGGGGACGAAGCGCGGGAAGTTGACGACGTGGTTGCCGCCGACCAGCGCGAGCGACGAGATCGAGAACGGTGCGTTGTGGTAGAGCACGCCGGGGATCACGCACGTCGACCCGGTCGGCAGCGAGAATCCGGGCGCGTCGGTGTCGAACTCGCCCGCCACCGTCGCGAGGATGATCTTCGGTCGGCCGGTGCTGCCGCCCGACGTCGGTGCCTTCCAGTGGGTGGTGGTCGCGTCGGGAAGCTCGCCGTCGTCGTGCGAGGCGTCGGGTTCGAAGCCGACGGGCAGCGTGGTTCGATGCGGGATGTGGCCGTCGTCGACGCCGACGACGAGCTTCGAATCGGCGAGCTCGACGATCTCCTCCAGCTCGCGGTCGGGCAGCTTGGCCGAGACGGGTTGCGGCGTTGCGCCGAGCTTCCACACGGCGAACGCCGACTCGAAGAACGCCGTCGAGTTCGGCAGCGCGATCGTCACCAGGTCGTCGGCCCCGACACCGAGGGCGGCGAAGGCTCGTGCCAGCCGGTTGGTCCGTCGATCGAACTCGCGCCAGCTCAGCGTGACGTCGCCGCACGTCAGCGCGGGCTCGTGCGGACGCTCGGTGGCGTGCGTCGTGATCGCCCGTGAGATCGACATCGTCCCCATGGCCGGGGATCGTACGACGGTCGCGCCGTGGTGATCGGATCAGCGCGGCGGCTGGACGGCACCGAGGTCGTGGTGGGCCGACCAGCGCTCGATCGAGCCGTGCGTCGACCAGAACCCATGGGGGCAGGCGAGGTCGTCGATCAGGTGCTCCATGGCAGGACCGAAGCTGCGTCGGGTCGTGCGCGCGTACTCCATGGCGTCGTCGAACGGCCTGAGCTGGAACCCGTGGGCCGTGAGGTCGTCGTAGAGGTCGCGGAACAGGTCGGTGTTGTCCTGCGCGTCGAACGCCTCGACGTACGGGGTCAGATCGGCGCCCTTGGTCACCTCGCGGAAGATCGCCTCGGCGCGGCGGAGGAACCAGTACGCGTTGCCGTCGGTGGAGCCGACGATGATCTGCGCGTGCAGCGCCGCGTCGCACAGCAGGCCGAGTGCGGTGACCCAGTTCTGGTGGCGGTCGTGCGAGCGGAACAGGGCCAGAAGCGGCACCGTCGAGTGGGTCTCGAGGATGCCCGCCGCCCAGAGCTCCCACCGCTCGAACTGTGCGTCGATCTTCCGCGGATCGGCGTCGGGCGCCCACGCCTTGACGAGGGCCGTCGGCGTGATCCGGTCGGACGTGCCCGCGTCGAGCGTCATCAACATCCGCTCACGATCGGAGTAGGCGCCGTACAGCGACGGCAGGTAGCCGATCACCAGCGCCATCGTGATCACGCCGAAGAAGGCCTCGAGGATCGCCCCGGCGCGGGGGACGATCTCGCCGGGAACGATCTCGCCGAACCCGACCGTGAAGAACACGACGCCGGAGTAGTACCAGGCGTCGGCCAGCCCGCCGATGCTCGGGATGTCGCCGAGCCCCCACCACACGAGTCCGAAGCCGAAGACCTGCAGCAGCGCCCAGGCGAACAGCAGCTCGATGATCAGCAGCGAGCCGAAGATCGAGAGCAACCGCTCGCGTGCGGTCGACTCCTCGTCCATCCGCCGGGCGATGCCGCGGATCACGACGAACGTGCTCCGCCCGATCACGCGGGACGGCCACCATCGCCACGCCGACGTCATCGTCGAGATCAACGTGTTCACGAGGTCGGCGAGTGCGACGAGGATCATCGCGACGCCGAGCACGACGGCCACGAGCTCGATCATCCGCTCATCCTCGCAGTCGACGTGACGCACGGCCGGAGATCGGCGATGGGCGCCGCACTAGCGTCGCCGGGCATGAGCGTTCGATTGGGTCTCCTCGCTGCGTCACGCATCGCCGACCGGGCCGTGGTGGCACCGGCCCGCGACGTCGACGGTGTCCGGTTGATGGCCGTCGCCGCCCGCGATCGGGCCCGCGCCGAAGCGGCGGCGGAGAAGTGGCGGCTCGACCGGGCGTTCGGCTCGTACGAGCAGCTCATCGAGTCCCCCGACGTCGATGCCGTCTACATCGGTACGCCGGCGTCGTTCCACCGGCCGTGGGCGATCGCGGCGATCGAGGCCGGCAAGCACGTGCTGTGCGAGAAGCCGTTCGCCGCCAACGCCGACGATGCGCGCCTGATCGCCGACGCGGCACGGTCGAGCGACGTCGTCGTGATGGAGGCGTTCCACTGGCGCTACCACCCGTACGCCGGGCAGATCCGGTCGGTGCTCGACTCGGGTGCGTTGGGGCGCATCGATCGGATCGAGGCCGTGTTCGACATCCCCGACGGATGGATCCCACGCGACGACATCCGCTGGGACCTGTCGATCGGCGGCGGGGCCACGATGGACCTCGGTTGCTACCCGATCCAGTGGGTGCGCTTCGCGGCGAGCGAGGACCCGTCGGACATGCCGGACGTGGTGTCGGCCGAGGCGGTCTGCCCGGTCGAGGGCGTCGACGGCTCGTTGCGGGCCGAGCTGCGGTGGCCGTCGGGCGTGACGGGTTCGATCCACTCGTCGATGATCGCCGACGGCGACGATGTGGCGGCGTGGCTGCGGGTGACGGGCGAGCGGGGCACGATGCTGGCGACGAACCCGCTGGCGCCGCAGCAAGGCAACGCGACGCTCACCGTCGAGACCGAGTCGGGGTCGACGTCGGAGGAGATCGAGCGATCGGCGACCTACTTCCACCAGCTCATCGCCTTCCGCGATGCGATCGTCGACGGAGCACCGTTCCCGACCACGGCCGACGACGGCGTCCGCAACATGGAGATCATCGACGCCTGCTACCGGGCAGCGGGCCTCGAACCGCGGCCGGCTGTGTGATCGGCGGGTTGCCGGCTACCAGACCCAGCGGGTGGCTCTGGCGGCGAACTCGTCCTCGCGCTCGATGACGGCGAGCGCTCGCTCGGGCGTCACCTCGAACACGAGGTTCCGGCGCAGGAACGGTGCGCCCAGGTCGGGGGCCATCGGGCGGTACTTCGTCAGGTAGCGCTCGATCCAGGTGTCGATGCGGTCGGCGTCACCGTCGGGGTCGAGCCGGCTGGCCACGCCCTCGATCGAGATGCACTCGACCGTGTCGTCGATCGCCACCACCACCTGCGGGTTCGCGGCAAGGTTGCGGGCCTTCCGCGCCGTCGGTGCGCACGAGAAGCAGAACCGATGATCCTCCTCGGACCACACACCCCAGACCGGCAGCGAGTGGGGCCGCCCGTCGGCGCTGGCCGTCGCGAGCCAGTAATTGCGACCGTCGAGTCGCTCGCGTGCCCACGACCAGGGCAGTGCCTCCCAGTCCGGCGTGTCGACGCCGTACGCCGCCATGTCGGGCCGTTGCGCGATGGGTTCCGGCATGTCGCGACGGTACCCGACGTCGATCGTCGGTCGGTTCGTCGATGGATTCGCGCAGGTGTCGGGCGGTCGATGAGCACCCCGTCACTGGAATGCGGGTGGCTCCCACGTCCTGCCGGGCGCCGACGAGGGATCCACCGGCTCCTCGTTGCCTCGTCTCCACGTCCGGGGAAAGATCCACACAGCGAGAGCGGCAGGAATCCCGGCGAACAGCACGGTCGTGAAGAGAAAGGCCACAAAGAGCTCGGTGCGCGACGAAATGCTGTTGTCCGGCGAGTCGAGGTCGTACGTGAACACGCCGATCACCGAGATGAGCAGCAGGAGGGCGGCGATGGCAACGAGGATCCACGCCGTGACCGTCCGAATCCTGGTCGGCCACCGGTCGGGGAGTCGCTGGGCGGGCGCTGACTCCTTCTCGGTGAGTGTTTGGTAGTAGTCGGCTTCTGCGTCCTCCTTTCGGATCCGAGCCTCGGCTTCAGCCTCCTCGCGTTGCTGTGCGCGTACGCGCTCGGCCTCCTGCTCGCGCTCCTGCCGGTCGCGCTTCACTCGGACCGCGTTCGCCCGCGCCTCCTGCTCTCGCGCCTCGAGCTCTGCCCGCTCACGTCCCGCCCGAACCTCTGCCCCGATCTGCTGCAGCGACGGCGCGAGCCGCGCCACATCGCCGGCAAAGGTCTGGTTCCTCACCGAGAACGCGTTCCGGAAGGCGAGGTCGGCGATGTCGTCCGGCAGGCCGTCGGCGTGGGGCGGTTCAGCGTCCTCGACGAGCACGGGGACGACATGGGCGTCCGACCTGAGTGCGGCGGCGACCTCGAGCCGGTGGGTGTCCGAGACGCTGTCCAGTCGTCGACGGCCCTGCGAATCGGTGACCGTGAGCCAGCTCCTCCCGATCACCACGAGCACGACGTCGGACCTGGCGAGCGTCTCGTCGATCACCTGTCGATAGTCGGCGCCCGGTGGGATGTCGTCGATGTCCATGAAGATCTGGTCGTCACCGTCGCTTCCGAACCCGTGGCCGCGGAGATGGTCGACGAGCCGGCCGGACGCGGAACTGGAGTCGTCGCGGCGATAGCTCACGAACAGACTCACCCCCACCCAGCGAAGTCTCGCGCAGTGGCTCTCGGTCGGACGCGGAATTCGTGTCACTCCGCAGCCACGACGGCTCGACGGCTCGCGAGTTCCGTGGCAGTCACGACGACATCCGTGGTCGTTTCGTCTGCCGCGGAATCCGGTTGATGCGTGTGCGGCAGCGAGAGCGACGAGTTCGGTCGTTTCGTCTGCCGCAGAGTCATCGTCGGTGGCGGCTGTGCGGACTCAGCTCAGCTTCGGCACGCCGCTGTCGTGGTGCACGGGGCGGTCGCAGCAGTCGGCGGCGAGCAACTCGGCGATGAGCACTGCGTCGTCGGACGTCGCGAAGTGGCGGCCACCGACCGGGTCGAGGCACGCCATGATCGCCCGTTCGGGCTGCATCTCCCGATCGAACGTCACGGTGTACGTCTCGAGCGTCGTCTCGGCCGGGTCCGACTCGGGCGTCGGGCGCGACGGCAGCGCATCCACCGCGGCCTGGACGTCGCTGGTCAGGAAGCCCTCGCTCGGCGGCTCGGCCGCGAGCACGAGCGAGCTGTGCTTGGTGAACGATCCACCGTTGCCGGTGAGGAACGCCCGCTCGGCCGGGGCCTCGCGCAGCAGCCTCACGGCCCTCGTGAGCGGCAGCAGGCAGTAGCAGTTCAACGGACCGGCGGCGAACGTCAACCCGCCGGTGATCGTGAAGGGGCGATCGAGGGGTACGCCGAGCTCGCGCTGCGCCACCTGCACAGCGACCGGGAAGCACGAGTAGAGGTCGACCAGCGCACACTCGTCGATGCCGACCCCGGCCAGCTCGAGCGTGCGGGTCCCCGAGAACCTCATGGCCGGCGACTCGTCGAACGCCCAGCGGTTCGTCGGGTACCAGTGATCGGCGGCACCGACGCCCGCCCATGGGAAGATCCAGCGGTCGCGCGGCACGCCGGCCGCTTCGGCGGCCCCCGCGGAGCAGATCACGACCGCGCCGCCCTGGTCGACGTCGAGGTTCGACGTCATCAGCTTCGGGTACGGAGAAGCGACCGGCCGGTTCGAGGCCGAGACCGTCGCGATCTCCTCCGCCGTCACCGGCTCACGACTCCATGCGTCCGGGTTGCCGGCGGCGACCTCGCTCGCCGTCGCCCACAGTGTGGCGATGCGGGCGCGGTGCTCGTCGACGTCCTCGCCGAGCCGGTGGCGCAGCGCGGTCTCGGCCATGGCGTAGAACCGGGCGACGGTCTCGATGCCGGCCGCGCGCTCGGCGTCGGTGTTGAGGGGCCGGTCGCCGCCGAACACCTCGTCGGGTCGTGCGCCTTCGGGCTCCGGCACGTACGCCGAGCGCTCGCCGCGCACCCGGTCGGCGCGGCGGGTGCGCATCGTCTCGGCCCCGCAGACGACGGCGACGTCGAGGTCGCCGCGAGCGATGCGCGACGACGTGTCGATCACGAGGTCGTAGACCTGGTTGCCGCCGACGGTCGTGATCGTCGTCCTGGCGTCCAGGGCGCCGAGGCGGTCTGCCACCAGCCGACCCGGGTCCCGGTACGGCCACACACCCCACACCACCCGGACCGACTCGATGCGGTCGCGCACAGCCGCCGAACCGCTGTCGGCCAGCGCTGCCTCGGCACACCGCATCATCAGGTCGATCGGCTCGGATCCACGGTCGCGGTCCTTGATCTGCCCGGCGCCGACGATGACGGGGGTGCGTGGGTCGATGCTGCTCACAGGGTCTCCGGTGGAGGGTCGTTGGCGGTCTCGTCAGTCTGACCGGCAGGTACGGACAGCGGTGCATCGAACGACCCGCGGGCCGCGGGGACCGGGTGGCGTGCGGCAGCCGTACCCTGTGGCGGCGATGACCGAGATCCGGATGTTCTCCGCCAAGTCCTACGACCGGGTGGGCTTCGATGCCGCCAACGCCGACCACGGCCACGACATCGTGTACCTCGAACCGCGCCTCGACTGCCAGACGGTCGGCCTCGCGGCCGGCGCCGAGGTGATCTGCGCGTTCGTCAACGACGACCTGTCCGAGCCGGTCATCGACGCGCTCGCCGCCGGCGGCACGTCGGTGATCGCATTGCGCTGTGCCGGCTTCAACAACGTCGACCTCGACGCCGCGCGCCGCCACGGGATGACGGTGGTCCGGGTGCCGGCGTACTCGCCGAACGCCGTCGCCGAGCACACGCTGGCGATGATCCTGGCGCTCAACCGTCGCATCCACCGGGCGTACAACCGCGTCCGCGACGGCAACTTCTCTCTCGACGGCCTGGTCGGATTCGACCTCGCCGGCAAGACCGTCGGTGTCGTCGGTACCGGCAAGATCGGGGCGATCGTCGCCCGCCTGCTCTGGCACCTGCGGTGCCGGGTGCTGGCCGTCGACATGTTCGAAGACGAGCACCTCCTCGGCCTCGGTGTCGACTACGTCGATCTCGCGACCGCGCTGAGCGACAGCGACATCGTCACCCTCAACTGCCCGCTCACCGACGACACGCACCACATGATCGACGCCGACTCCATCGCCACGATGAGACGTGGTGTGATGCTCGTCAACACCGGCCGCGGCGCACTCGTGGACACGGCAGCCGTGATCGACGGCCTGAAGTCTGGCCACATCGGCTCGCTGGCGCTCGACGTCTACGAGGAGGAGAGCTCGCTGTTCTTCGCGGACCGCAGCGAGGAGATCATCGACGACGACGTGTTCGCCCGGCTCCTGACCTTCCCGAACGTCTTGATCACCGCCCATCAGGCGTTCCTCACCGACGAGGCGCTCTCGGCGATCGCGACCACGACGTTGGCCAACGTCGCTGCGGTGACGTCGGGCGAGCCCTGCGACAACGTCGTGGCCTAGGCGTCGTCGGCGTCGAACGGCCCCGATCCGGCGGAAGCCTGGCGGGTCGAGCGGGGGTCGACCCGCCAGGCCGCTGAGCGTTGCCGCCTCGGGAGCGACACCGCCCTGTTCGCGACGCCGGCGGGCGCGTCGCGACATGACAGACGCTGCGACAACGGAGAAAGTCGCGCCCAACCTCTCGATTCCGGCAAGATCGTCTGCCACCGAGAGTTCCGGGCGTGAGTCGTCGTGTTCGCGCGAACGGTTCTAGGGTCGCCCCGATGTCCTCGCGCAACTCGATCGCCGGCATCCTCGCCAGCGTCGTCATCGGCGCGCTCGTGGCGCTCGCCGGGAGCGACGGCAGCGTCGATGTCGGGTCCGTCCCCGTCTTCGCGCTGTGCGGGCTGCTGTCGTTCGTCGTCAATTGGGTCGTCTTCGTGCCGTCCAACATCGCCAAGACCGAGCACTACTTCGACCTCACCGGCAGCGCGACCTACCTCACGCTCGTCGTCGTCGCTGTCGCCCTCAGCGATGATCTCGACACCCGTGCCGTCGTCGTCGCCCTCATGGTGGCGGTCTGGGCGCTCCGGCTCGGGAGCTTCCTGTTCATGCGGGTCCGGCGCGCCGGCAAGGACGGCCGCTTCGACGCCATCAAGCAGGACCCGCTGCAGTTCCTCATGACGTGGTCGCTCCAGGGTCTGTGGGTGCTACTCACCGTGGCGTGTGCGCTCGCCGTCATCACCGGCGAGGAGCGCGAGTCGTTCGGCGCCTTCGCCGTGGTCGGAGCGATCATCTGGGTCGCCGGCTTCGCGATCGAGGTCGTGGCCGACCGGCAGAAGTCGGCGTTCAAGGCCGACCCCGCCAACGAGGGCCGGTTCATCACCACCGGGCTGTGGGCATGGTCGCGCCACCCGAACTACTTCGGCGAGATCACGTTGTGGACCGGCATCGCCGTGATGGCGCTCCCGGTGCTGTCGGGGTGGCGGTGGGTGGTGCTGATCTCGCCGGTCTTCGTGACGCTGCTGCTGACCCGCGTCAGCGGCATCCCGATGCTCGAACGCCGCGCCGCCAAGCGCTGGGGCGACGACGAGGCGTTCCAGACCTACACCCGCACCACGCCGGTCCTCATCCCCCGACCGCCGAGATAGACACGAGGAGTCACGTGGCCGACATCGTCGACGACAAGCGCAGGTTCACGGTCAGCGAGCTCACGGGCGCCGACCCCTACAAGCTGTCGACCGGCTTGATCGTGCCGCGCCCGATCGGCTGGATCGGCTCGCTCTCCGCCGACGGCGTCCCGAACCTCGCCCCGTACTCGTTCTTCAACTGCGTCAGCGGCGTCCCACCCATGTTCGTCTTCTCGCCGGGCCGTGGTGGCCGGAAGGACACCCTCGCCAACGTCCGGGAGGTCGGCGAGTTCACGATCAACATCGTGACCGACGAGGTGGCGGTTGCGATGAACGACACCGCCGCGACGCACGAGGCCGACGTCGACGAGTTCGTCGAGGCCGGGCTGACGGCGGTGCCGTCGGCCTCGATCCGCCCGCCGATGGTGGGCGAGTGCAAGGCCAACATCGAGTGCGTCGTGAGCGACATCATCGACATCGGCGACGTCGAGCACGGCAACGCACTCGTCATCGGAGAGGCAGTCGAGTTCCACGTCTCCGAGCGGCTGCTCGACGGTACCCGCGTCGACCAGGCGGAGCTGCGCGCCGTCGGGCGGCACGTCGGCAACGCGTACAGCCATGCGACCGACCTGTTCGAGATCGTCCGCCCGCCCTGACCGCCCGGGGGATCAGCCGATCGGCGCGGCCCCGCGGGGTCTCACCGAGCGTCGAGGTACGGCTGCAGCCCGGCGAGGCTCGAGGCGAACAGCCGCTCGAACCGCCACCGCATGACGGGCCTGAGCGGCCGCATCCACGGCTTGAGCTCGACGGCGAAGCGGTAGACGATCTTCGTCCCGTTGCCATCCGGCGTGAGCTCGGCGAGCTCGACGACCGTCTCAGCGATCGGCACGTTGGCGTCGACCAGGGTGAAGCCCCAGCGATGCGGCTCGTCCCAGGCGATGATCCGCTCGTTGACCTTGAACAGGTCGACGTGGATCCAACGCGTCGAGCCCACACCGGTCCGTGCCTCGGACGTGGTGCGACACGCCTTGCAGGACCGGAACCAGTCGGGCCAGCTCTCGTTGTCGGTGAGGACGTCCCACACCGCCTGCGGCGGTTGCCGCAGGCTGAGCTCGGTGGTGATCACGAGCGGTGCGCGGTCGACGAAGTCGACATCGGCCTGGGTCATCGACGGCATGCGACCGATCCGTGCTGCGGGCTCACCGGCTGACGAGGGCCGAGGTGCCGTGTCGCCGGGTTCGCACCGTCACGGGTCACCGCGTCAGGGCGCCGGTCGATCGTCTGCGGGCGAGCAGCGTCAGCACCAGGCCGGTCGCGAGGAGGCCGAGGGCGGCGAACCCGATGTTCGAGGTGTCGTCGCCTGTCTCTGGGAGGACGCCGGCCACGGTGGTCGGTGTGGCGGTCGTCGGTGCCGCCGTTGTCACCGGTGCGGCGGTCGTCGGCGACGCCGTGCTCGTGGTCGGGGCGACCGTCGTCGTGGTCGTGGTGGTCGTGGACGTCGTCGGCGTGCCGGCTGCGAAGTCGTAGGTCACCTGTGAACACGTCAGCGTCTCGGCGGTGTCGAGGAACGGAGCGAACGCTGGAGTCAGATCCTGGGGCTGGTTCCCGACCGGGATCTGCACGGTCGGGACCTGCGCGAAGTCCGTGACGCACGGGAAGGTCGGGACGTAGTAGGTCGTCGCGCCTTCGACGACGCGAACCGTGAACATCGGCTTGACGTCGAGCGGTGCCGCGGCCCCGGTGTCGAGCTCGACTGCGAAGTCGATGTCGCTCGGCCCGGCGGGCAGTGCCGCAGCGGTGGCGTCGGGGAGCTCGAGGATCAGGAACTTCGTGCCGGCCTCGGCGTCGATGGCCACGCCCGGCGTCACCGGGAAGCTGGCCGTCTCGGTCACCACGAGCGGCTCGTCGGCACCTGCGTTGTTGAACACGGCGGACACGACCGTGACGCCGTCGGGAACTTGGAGCACCAGCGGGTCGATGATCGCACCGAGCACGCCGAACTCCGAGAGCAGTTCGAAGCTCGAGACGTAGGTGCGTCCGGCGGGGCTCCCGTCGGGGATGCGGTACGTGCAGCCGTAGAACTGCGGCGTCTGTGTCAGGAAGTTGCAGCGACTGACCTCGACGTTGGCGTTGAAGCGCACCCGGCCGCCGTCGTCGACGTATCCGGCGATCGAGCGCAGGAAGCATCCGCTGAGCAGCAACGCGGCAGCGAGCGCGAGTGCGGCCGAGCGCACGATCACCGGACCTCGCCGCACACCTCGTCCCGCTGTCCGTTGATCGAAGCCCTGCATGGTCCCACCCTCCACGTCGCCCGCGATTCGCGGCTGCACGGTACTGCACCGCCGCCGTGCTGTCACTCGATTAAGACCGGCCCGCCGGTGACAGCGAGCTGGGCCGCCCGTCGACGCGATGACGACGTGGCCAATTCAGGTTGTGTCTGACACAACGTGAAATCACGCGACGGCGCTGCGGCTCGCTAGGCCTTCGTCGCCACGATCAGCACCGAACACGGCGCTTGGTGGGCGATCGAGTTCGGGACGCTGCCGAGCAGCCGCCGGGCGCCGGTCATGCCACGGTTGCCGACGATGATCAGGTCGGCACGAACGTCCTCGGCGACGCTGCACACCGCGTCGGCACCGGTCTTCGAGACCACATGGGTCTCGACGGTCAGGCCGGACGAACGGAGTCGCTCGGTGTCGGGCGCCAGCGCTCCACGGCAGGCCTTCTCGACCTCGCACGGATCGACGTCGACCCCGACGCCGTGCGGTGACGCGATTGCCACCGGCGACCCGCACCCTTGGACGACGTGCAGTTCGGCACCCGTGGTGCGGGCGAGCGTCGCTGCGTGCTCCACGGCCGCCTGTGCGCCGGGGGACCCGTCAGTCCCCACCACGATCCGTTCGTACACCGTCGCCCCCTGACCGGCCGCGATCGCTCGTCGGGGCCTTGCACGAACGTAGGGGAGCGAGTGTTGGTGAGCAAGGGCCGGCGATCGACGGGCCGATAGGTTCCGGGCGTGACGCAGCAGGCGATGACGGCGCTCGTCGTGCTCGTGCCGGCCGCCGACCCGGTCGTCGAGCGTCCTCGCCTCGCGCTCGATGCCGGTCGCTCGCTCGGGGTGCCGGCGCACGTGACGGTGCTGTTCCCGTTCATGCCGCTCGACCAGATCTCGCACTCCGTGGACGCGGACCTCACCGCGCTGTTCGCGGCGGTCCCGGCGTTCGACGCCAGCTTCGACGCCATCGGTTGGTTCGGATCGGCCGTGGTCTACGTGCGGCCCGAGCCGGCGGCGCGGTTCAGCGACCTGACGGCGCGCATCGTCGGCCGATGGCCGGACTGGCCGCCCTACGAGGGCAGGTTCGACCCGCCGGTGCCGCATCTCACGATCGGTGACAACGGCGACGCCGTCGCGTTGGCGGCTGCGGCTCGGGAGGTCGAGGCGGCGCTGCCGATCTCGTGCCGGGTGAGCTCGGTCGCGTTGTTTCGAGGCACCGACGACGCCGACAGCTGGCAGCACGTGCGGGACTTCGCTCTCGGTTCGTCAGGGGTCGCCTGAGCACGGCCAGATCTCGAACTCGCCGTCGTCGCCGAGCGTGCCGCAGAATCTGTGTGGAGGCACCTCATGAACGTTCGCTGGTCGCACTGCGTGCTGCGAGTCCGGGATCTCGACGCGATGGCCGACTTCTACTGCGACGCGCTCGGCTTCCGGGTCGCCGATCGCGGCGAGGTCGGTCGGTCGACCGAGATCGTCTTCCTGAGCGGGAGCTCGACCGACCACCACCAGCTCGCCCTGATGCAGGGACGCACGTCGGTCGAGGCCGGCAGCCTCGACCACAACGCCTTCCGGGTCGACTCGATCGACGACGTCAAGGCGGTGCACGACTGGGTCGCCGCCGACGACCGCGTCGGGCCGGGGTTCCCGGTCACGCACGGCAACGCGGTCTCGGTGTACTTCGCCGACCCGGAGGGCAACGGGATCGAGGTGTTCTGCGACACGCCGTGGCACGTCCGGCAGCCCCAGATCTCGTCGTGGGACCCGACGCTGAGCGCCGACGAGGTCCTGTCCGCCGTGCGGGCGGAGTTCGAGGCCGTCGACGGATTCATGCCGATGGAGCAGTACCGCGAGCAGCAGGCCGAGGCGTTCGGCGAGAGCGGGTGACGGAACCGGCGGTACGGTCCACCGGATGACGACCAACACGCAGGTCCTGCTCGCCGAGACGCCCCGCGGCAAGCTCGACGAGAGCCATTTCGAGATCCGCGCCGGCGACGTCCCGCCGGTCGCCGACGGGCAGGTGCTGGTGCGGAACGTGCTGTTGTCGATCGACGCCGCCAACCGCGCGTGGATGCAGGGCGCCACCTACAAGTCGGCGGTCGAAGCTGGGCAGGTCATGCACGGCTACGCGATCGGCGAGGTCGTCGACACGAACAGCCCGGCGCACTCGGTCGGCGACGTCGTCGCCGGCGAGCTCGGCTGGCAGGAGTACGCCGCCATGGACGCCGCACAGGTGCGGCCGGTCGGCGATCACCGGCCGCTGACGCATCACCATTCGGTGCTCGGCATCGCCGGCATCACGGCGTACCACGGTCTCCTGACGCTGTTCGGCATCGACGAGGGCGAGACGCTGCTCGTGTCGGCCGCCGCCGGCTCCGTGGGCTCGCTCGTCGGCCAGATCGGCAAGATCAAGGGCGCCCACGTGGTCGGCATCGCCGGCGGGCCCGAGAAGTGTGCGTGGGTGGTCGACGAGCTCGGCTTCGACGCCTGCATCGACTACAAGAACGAGCGACTCTCGGCAGCGTTGCGCGAGCGGTGCCCCGACGGCGTCGACGTGTACTTCGACAACGTCGGCGGCCCGATCCTCGAGGCCGCGCTCTTCGCGATGAACCTGCACGGCCGGATCTCGTGCTGTGGTGCGGTCTCGCAGTACGACAGCCCGTCGCCGACCGGCCCGCGCGGTGTGCCGGGCCTGATCGTCACGAAGCGGCTCACCCTGCGCGGCTTCATCGCGATGGACTTCCCCGAGCACGACGCCGCGGCGATCGCCGACCTCGGCGCCTGGGCGGCCTCCGGGCAGCTGCAGGTCGTCGAAGACGTCGTCGGCGGCCTCGAGCACGCACCGCAGGCGTTGATCGGCCTGCTCGCCGGTGAGAACCGCGGCAAGCGCATGGTCCGCGTCGGCCCCGACCCGGCGTGACGCGCGCAGCGACCCGCGAATCCGGCGGAATCGGGTTGCCGCCCACTTGTACCATCGCGAGATGGACGACCTCCTCGAGCGCGAGGCCGAGCTGGGCGTCCTACGCGACGCAGCCGATCGAGCCGCCGGCGGGTGCGGCACCGTCGTGCTGCTGTCCGGCGAGGCCGGCATCGGCAAGACGCGGCTGATCGGGGACTACGTCGGGGGGCTCGTGCTCCGCTCGGCGGTCGGCACGTGCGACGACCTCATCTCGCCGCTGACCCTCGGGCCGTTCCGCGACATCGCGCGGAGCGCGAGCTCGGATCTCGAGGGCCTGGACGCGCGGAGCGATCGCGAGACGATCATCGAGTCGCTGCTCCGAGCGATGTCCGACCCGGCCGACCCGCTGGTGCTCGTCGTCGACGATGCCCAATGGGCCGACGATGCCTCGCTCGACATCGTGCGCACGATCGCCACGCGCATCTCGCGGCTGGCGGGTGTGCTGATCGTCAGCTATCGCGCCGCGCCCGCCGACGAGAACCCGTCGCTCACGCGGCTGCTCGGCGGGCTCACGGGCCCGGACTGCGTGCGCCTGCCGCTCCGACCGCTCTCGCACGAGGTCGTCCGCCGGCTCGCCGTCGATGCCGGCATCGACCCGAACGAACTCGTCGCCGCCGCAGGGGGCAACCCCTTCTACCTGTCCGAGGTGCTCGCCTCGGCGAACGACTTCGCGCCGTCCTCGCAGGAGGCCGTGCCGCACAGCGTCCGCGACGCGGTCCTCGGGCGGCACCGTCGTCTCGGGGACCGAGCGCAGCGCTGTCTCGAGCTGTTGGCCGTGATGCCCGTCGACGTCGGCACGTCGTCCCTCTCGATGGCCGGCGTCGCCCCCGACGATCTCGACGAGGCCGAGCGATCAGGGATGATCGCCGTGGTCGGCGGGCGGGTGTCGTTCCGGCACGAGCTCGCCCGGCGAGCGATCGTCGAGACGCTGTCGGGCTCGCAGCAGCAGCACCTGCACCAGCGCGTCCTCGCGCTCCTCGATGCCACCGGCGCCGACTCCGCCCGACTGGTCCACCACGCCGTGAACGCCGGCGCGACCGAGGTGGTCGTGCGCCAGGCGCCGCTGGCCGCGGTCGAGGCGGCCAAGGCCGGTTCCCATCGCGAGGCGATCCGCATGGCCGAGCTGGCGCTGGAGCGCAGCGCCGACCTCGTCGCGTCGACTGCGCGCACACTGCACGAGCTGGCTGCGCACTCCTGCTACGTCAGCAACCGTTTCGCCGACGGTGTGCAACATGCCGATGCCGCGGTCGAACGCGCCGAGGACGACCGGCAGCGGGCCCGCGCGCTGACCCTCGCGGCTCGCATGCGCCTGATGACCGCGCGGCCCGAGCGGGCGATCGCGGAGGCGAGACGAGCGGTCGAGCTGCTCGAGCCGTTCGGGGCGACCGACGACCTCGCGCTCGCACACAGCGTCGTGGGTCGCCACGACGCCACCCGCGGGCACTTCGAGTCCGGCCGGGCTGCCTGCGAGCGCGCGCTGTCGATCGCGCTCGAGCGTCGGCGCGACGACATCAGGGCGCTCGCGCTCAACTACCTGGGGATCTGCCGGATCGGGGCGGGCGACGATGCCGGCCTCGACGATCTCGAAGGCGGACTGCAGCTCGCCCGTGCGATCGACCACGGCGAGTACCAGTTCCGCATCGCGAACAACCTCGGCGTCAGCCTGATGGGGCTCGGGCGGCTGCGGGAGGCCGCTCCACACATCGAGTTCGCCGAGCGCATCTCACGCGAGCACGGCATCGATCACGGCGCGTTCCACGCCGGCACGCACGCGAACACGCTCCGCTTCTACTTCGGCGACTGGCACCGCGCCGAGCTCGGGTTCCGCGAGCTGCTCGCCAAGAACGACGAGGGCGTGACGCTCGCCGCGTTGCTCGCCTACCTCGGCCGGATCCTCGTCCGCCGTGGGGACGAGGATGGTCGCGAACTGATCGATCGCGCGTGGGCGATCGCCGAGCGCACCGACGAGATCAACCGGATCGCCGCGGCAGGCGCCGCCCAGCTCGACGTGGCATGGCTCGACGGCGACGACGCACGCGTGCGCACGCTCGCTCGGGACCTCGCCGAACGCGCAGACCGCAGCGGCAACCGCTACCTGCTCGGCGAGGCAGCTCGCGCCATGGCCCGTGTCGAGGGGCCGTCGGTACCGGCCCGCAGCATCCCCGAGCCCTTCGCCGTGGGCATCGGTGGCGATCATCTCGCGGCAGCCCGCCTGTGGCACGACCGCGGTCAGCCGTATGAGCGAGCGCTCGAGCTGGTCGAGACCGACGACGAGCGGCTGCACTCGGAGGCCCTGCTCGTGCTCGAGGAGCTGGGTGCGTCCGCCACGGCCAGGCGGTGCCGCCACATGCTGCGCGAGCGGGGCGTGTCCGGGGTCCCGCGCGGGCCCCGACCGACGACTCGCTCCAACCCGCTCGGCCTGACGCGGCGTCAGGAGGAGGTCGTCGGACTCCTGGCCGGCAACCTGACGAACGCCGAGATCGCGGAGCGATTGGTCATCTCGGTCCGCACCGTCGACAACCACGTTGCGGCGATCCTCACCAAGCTCGGTGTCGAGTCCCGCCGCGACGCGGTCGCGGTGCATCGCAGGGCGATTCAGAAGGTGTAGTCGCGGCAGGAGTAGGGCGACGAGGGCTCGTTCGACAGCGTGTCGAGCCCGCGGTCCATGATGAACAGCGGCTCGAGGTCGTCGCCCTCGATCGAGTTCGTGATGCCTGCCTTGCCCTTCACGTGGTCGATCGCCTTCTCGAACTCGGTGTAGAACGCGTCCATGGTGCGTCTGACGGCGCGGTAGTCGATCTCGCCCTCGTCGTCGAGCCACGTGCCCGCCGACGTCTCGACGTCGGCGCGGAGGTCGCTGCTGAACTCGGGCAGTGCGATGCCGGCGAACACCAGGTCGCCGAACTGTCGCTCGGCCTCCGACTTCGACACCAGCGAGCCGCGGTTCGTGACGACCGTGGCGTAGAGCTCGCCCCAGCCGGGCTCACGGACCAGCGCATCGACGTTGAACGCCCGCTCGAAGTTCGCGTAGTCCGACACGGTGAAGTAGCGGACGTCGGCCAACGGGTCGGCGAGCAGCTCGAGGATGCACCCGTAGGTGGTCGAGTTGCCGAGGTACTTGTTGCCGTCGTTCGAGAAGTACTCCGAGGTGCGCAGCGCGACGCCGATGTCGTGCAGCTGGCCCATCACCTGCTCGCGTGCGTCGGCTTCGAGCGACCTCCGCGCACTCGGCCCGAGGCTGTAGGCGTGCAGCCCGGCGAGCGTCAGCCAGCCGAGGCTCGCCGACTCGAAGTCCGTGTCGGTGCGATCGATCTTCCACGACCCGACGTCGCGGAAGCCCGAGTCGTCCTTCAGCCCGGAGCGGATGTAGACGTAGATGCCGTCGACGTGCTGGTGGAAGCGGCCGAGCGCCTCGACATCGCCGCGGCCCTCGAGCTCGGCGCGGTAGCGGTGGTAGTGGTCGACGATCGGATCGTCCGGGTTGCACTCGAGGTTGGCCGCCTCCTCTCGCGACAGTCCGATCAGCTCGAACAGCGTGTCGCCGTCGGCGCCCGGGTACTCGGTCGCGTAGGCCTGCTTGCGGTTGGCGATGCACTGTCGGACCATGACCCCCTGAGCGGCGGACCGCATCAGGTCCGCCACCCGGTCGTCCGATTCCCGCAACCGCTCCTCGACGCCGCTCATGCCGCCTCGGTCTCGGTCTCGGTTTCGGCGTCCACGGCACCCACGCCGAACACCTGGGCGAAGATCGCCGCCTTCGTCTCGTCGGCGGCCTCGACGATGTCCAGGGCCGTCGCGACCCTCCGGTTCTCGAGCACCCGTGCCGCGTTGTCGTGACGTTGCGTCGCGACCCGCTCCTGCTGGAGCTCGATCGCATACTCGTCGAGCGCCTCGCCGCCCCCGAGCATCGCGTCGACGATCACGCCGTCGGTGCGCAAGCTGACCACGTTGCCGGCCATCACGATGCCCGGCACCTCGAACTCGCGGCCCGACGGCAGCGTGTAGACCGACTGCTTCGACGGGTCGATGCTGTGGACCGCCGTGATCGAACCGTCGAGCTCGGGATACTTCGTCGTCTTGACGAAGTCCTGGTGCAGTTCGCCCGCGTCGTCGACGATGTTGCCGAGCGCGAACAGGATCGTCGCGCGGATCTCGTCCTTGTACGAGTCCTTGGCGACGCAGTAGTCGAGCAGCTTGTCGAGGTCGGGGAGCGCGACCTCCATGCGAGTCTCCTCGTAGCCGTTGTAGAACGCGACGCGGACGTCGATCAGGTGGAGGATGCTGACGTACTCCTGGATCAGCTGCCGGAAGCCGAGGTTGAGCGTGCGGCTGATGTTCACGTTCTCGATCTCGCGCTCGATCGAGGTCTCCTCGCCCTCTTCCGCGCTCACCTCGGAGGTGGTGTTCACCTCGACGTCACGCTGACCGGAGGCGGTGGCGGCGTGCTTCTCGGACGCCGACGACACGTTCGACGCGAATGTCTCCCGCGCCGAGTTGGTGCTCCCCGACGCGCCGCCGCTCACCGACGCCGATGCGACGCCCCAGTTGCCCGACGCCTCGGCCTCGACGTTCCAGGCGGAGGTCTTCTCCTTGGCCTGGGTGTCGGAGTTCTCGCTCTGGACCGACGTCTCGAACGTGTCCTCGGTCGTCGTCGTATAGGAGTCGAACAGGCTGTGGGTCTGGCTGACCTTCGACTCGATGTTCTTGTACGACTTGATCGAGATCTTCTGGCGCTCGCCGGGGTGCAGCGTCGACGTGTTGATCGTCCGGCCGGCGCCGTAGTCGGCGGTGTAGTTCGACATGCGGTAGGTCTCGACCAGGTAGATCGAGGGCGTGTGGTCGGCATCGATCGGCGTGTACACCACGGTGGCGCCGCCGCTCGCCGTGCTCACGACCACGGGCCGCTTGCCGTCGGCGAGGTTGGCCGAGACGACATCAGCGTCGAGCCCGAGCACCGTCGCGAGATCGACCTGCTCGGTCGCCGTCGAGCGGGTGGTGGGCTTCGATCCGCCTGTCGTCGACCGGTCCGCGGCGAGGCGCGACCTCGGGCCGGGATCCCCGGGTTCCTCCGGCCCCGAGCCGATGGGGTCGAGCGGGCCGGTGTCGAGATCGGCGGCCTTGATGTCCTTGAGGTAGCGGTCCTTCTCGGTGTCGATCGGCATCTTCCCGATGTCGACGAGAGCGTCGTTGATCGTGCCCTGGATGATGTCCTCGACCCAGCCGGGATCCGGCTCGGTGTCGTCGGCCGGAACGTCGTCGTCGGTGACGATCGGGTCCTCGCCGGCGAGCTCGAGGAAGTACTCGGTGGGGAAGTCGAGCTCGATGAGGTTCCGCCCGAAGTAGAACGTCGGCTCGGGAACGTCGTAGCGCAGCACCGGCGCCTGGCCGGCCTGGTCGAGCTTGATGAGCGGTTCCGTCACGATGGTTCTCCCGTCTTGTGTGTGATCGTGCGAACGTACGGGTTCGCACAGGCCGCCGTCATCGGTGATCGATGCTCATTTCGGCGCAACGCGTCACTCAGATTGGGGTCGCGCCGAGGTGTGAGCCGCGGGCGACGGTCCCGTGCCCGGTCGATCGGTGCCAGACGACGCCGCGAGGGCCGGCGTCGCGAGCCGAGCCCGGCTCGGCGGGACGAACCCGCGGCCTGGAAGACTGGAGGCATGCCCTCGAACTTCGTGCTCAAGACGGCCAACCAGATCCACAAGACGCTGATGACGGTGTCGGGCGGCCGCCTCGGGTGGAGCGTCGCGAACATGCCGGTGGTCGAGCTGACCACGACCGGCCGCAAGAGCGGTCAGCGCCGTTCGACGCTGCTCACGACGCCGTGGTCCGACGGCGACACGATGGCGATCGTGGCCTCGGCGGGGGGCAACGATCAGCATCCGGCGTGGTACCTCAACCTGCGCGACGACCCCTCGGTCACGGTGCGTACCGAGTCCGGCACCCGCGAGATGACCGCCCGGGTGACCGAGGGCGACGAGCGCGCCGACCTGTGGGAGCAGATCACCTCGACGTACCGCAACTACGCCGACTACCAATCGAAGACCGACCGCGAGATCCCCGTCGTCCTCCTCGAACCGGTCGAGTGACCGACGAACGACACCAGAAGACGAACGACACCAGAGGAGGAATCCGATGGCCCACCTGCATCCGCGAGGTGTGAACCACCTGGCGCTGTCGACCACCGACATGAAGCGTCAGCTCGCGTTCTGGTGCGACGCGCTCGGCTTGCCGCTCAAGGCGCTCTACTGGATGCACGGCGTCGAGGGTGCCTACCACGGGTTCGTCGAGCTGGCGCCCGACAGCTACGTCGCGTTCGTCCAGCATCCGAACAACGACAAGGACGTCGAGTTCGGCGTCAGCCATGCCGACGGCCCCGGCGGCGAGGTGCGCGGCGGCACGATGCAGCACGTGGCCTTCCACGTCGACGCGTTCGACGAATTGCTCGAGATGCGCGACCGCCTTCGTTCGAAGGGGGTCCAGGTGCTCGGCCCGATCGACCACGGGTTCGTCCAGTCGATCTACTTCGACGGGCCAGAGGGTCTGAACCTCGAGATCACCTGCGGCGCAGGCATCGACGAGCGCGCCTGGATCGACCCCGAGGTGACCGGTCTGTGCGGCATCACCGATGAGGAGCTCGAGGTGCTGAAGCACCCCGGCCCGTTCGAGCGTCCGGCCGCCCGGGTGCCGCAGCCGACCGAACCCCACCCCGAGAGCGTCCGGGCCCAGCGCGACCCGCGACGTCACGCCGCCGTGATGGGCATGCCCGACGACGTCGTGTGGGAGCGGTTCAGCGAGACGACGCCGCCGGTCGAGCCCGACGGCTGAGTCACTGGTAGCTGACGTACCTCGGCTGCGGATCGTTCGCCATCGTCTGGCTCGGCGTGGGCGTCGGCCGGTCCTCGTCGTAGAAGTTCTTCCAGCCGGTGAACGCGCCCGCAGGGAGGTCGTCGACCATCCGCCCCCAGGAGCCGCGCTTGAGCGTGAGGCTCCCGAAGCCGTCCATCTGGAGCAGCACCTGCACGTTCTCGGTGCCCCGGATCAGCTGTTTGCTGGTGATCATCGAGTCAGCGAACTGGTGAACGATGCACAACTTGGGCGGGAGGCGGTGGCGGCGGATCAGGTCGTCGAGGTAGTCGATCGTCTCGTTGACCTCGGCGCCGTCGACCGATCCGATCCGCCCGCCGCCCGGCCGTTGGTTCGGGCCGACGCGCCACTCGGGGTCGAGCGCAATGCTGGCGTGGCGGACCAGCCACAGCGCCTCGTACTGGCGCGCCTGGTCGGGGAAGCGGGAGCGGCCGGGCTGGAGGTCGAACACGACGTGCATGTCGTTCTCCGCCGCGGCCTCCAGCCACGGCGCGAATCTCGTCGGGGTGAACTCGTTCGAGTAGTCGCCGTCGGGACCGGCCGACGAGGAGGCGACCGAGGCGAGGATCTCGAACGTCGGGACGACCCGCCGTCCGAACCCCTCGTAGCCGGCGGCGACGTCGGCCGCGCGCCGCACGGCGCCGTCGACGCCCTGCTCGCCGAGCGACCCGAGGATGCTGTTGCCGGGGAAGCCGTACAGGGCCACGTAGAGCGCTTCGCGGTCGTATGCGCCCGGCGGGGTGGGCGGGGCGAGCCGCTCGGCCTGCTGGTCGACGCGCGCCGGTTCGTCGAACTCGCCGGGCCCGATCGACGGCTGCGCAGGGGCCTCGGGTCTCGCGTCGGCGGGTGTCTCCGCCACGGCGGCCGCGGTCGCCGTCGTCGGCCTCGGTGGGGGCGAGGACCGACCCGACGACGACCGCGTCGACGACGGTCCGGGCAGGCTCGTGCCCGACGTCGACGAGGCGGTTGTCGAGCACCCGTGGGCTGCGAGACCCGCCGCAGCGCCGAGCGCGATCCCGAGGAATCGGCGCCGGCCGACCGCCGCTTGCTCGGTCGGTTCGGGGTGCGAGTGATCGCGGGATCCCGGCATGGCATCCCACCTTCGCGCACGCGGCGCGTCGCCCGGGTTCACCCCGGTGGTGGTCCGGCGGACCGGGGGTAGACCGTGGGTGGACCGTGGGTGGACCGGGTGCCGGTCAGTCGCCGCCGGCTGCGAGCCGACGCTGCTTGTCGGCGAGCAGCTCGCCGCCGGCCATGAAGTCGGTCGCAGGGAACTCGGTGATCCAGACGCGGACCGACTCGCGGGGCGCGCCGAGGTGGTCGACCATCGCATCGGTCATCGCCGCCATGAGCGCCCGCTTCTGCTCGGATGTGCGGCCGTCGGCCATCTGGACGTGGACGAGCGGCATCAGCTCGCCGCCACCAGCGTCGACGCGATCTGGATGATCTGGTCCTCCTGGCCTCCGACGAGACCGCGGCGACCACACTCCATCAGGATCTCGGCACCCGAGACGTCGTAGCGCTCGGCCGCCCGGTACGCGTGCTTCAGGAAGCTGGAGTACACGCCGGCGTAGCCCAT
>NZ_JASJCS010000170.1 GCF_030065885.1 Ilumatobacter sp.
ACCGCTCGCCGCGACCGCGACCGCCACCGGCCCCACCCCCGCACCATCGCCAGCTGCGGCGATGCCCTCGAACGAGCCCGAGCGACACGTGCACGAGGCTCGCCGCGGCGGCGAACCCGTGGAGCGCACGACTCGTCGTCTGCGCCGCGCAGCGATCGACGCGCTCTCCGCGCCCGGCGCACAGGCCGCATCCTCGCGGCGCGCCGAGCCGAGCGTCGTGCCGCATCCGGCCGCTGCCAGTCTGGACGCAGCGCGGCCCGCCGCCGACCCCGGACAGGCCGAGATCACACCCGCCGCCACGGCGACATCGACCGAGCCCGTCGGACCGGCCGAGCCGGCCGACACCTCGCTCCCGGCCGGAGTGGACATGCCCGAGACGGCGGCACTGCCGCGTCGGGCCCAGCCGTCCCGGCGGGCGGGCGAGTTCGACAGCGCGGCCACCGCGATCGCCACGTCGACGCTGCGGCCCCGTCCGCTCATGCACCGCCGACCGACCGGAGAGAGCTCGGTCTGGAACCTCCCGGTGCCGCAGGCGCCGACCGCACGGGTGCTCCCCGACGGCCGGCGCGCCACGACCTCCGAAGCACCCGGCGCAGCGACCTCACGGGCACACACCGCTGCGCCGGGTGCCCAGGACGGCGACCAACGCGCCGACGGGCAGCCCGCCGGCGCCCCCACGCGACCGGACGGCGAGACACCGCCGAGCGGCTCGCGCCGCGACTGAACGGGCGCCGACCACAGCGGGGTCGCCGATGGATCGGCCCGGGGACACCGGGCCGCACTCGCTCTGGGCGAGCAAGTCGACCAGTTCGGCGGCGCCGGTCGGCACGACGGCGATCGCTCCATCGTCGAACGCCTCGGAACCTGCGGCGACGATCGCTTCAGCTCGTCGGCGAGCGAGAGCACCGTCGGCGACCACCGGACGCGCCGAGGCCCGGGGTCGCCCCCGGGCCTCGTGCGTCGGTTCTGGCTCGGACCGTCAGCTCGTGGCGGGTTCGCCCTCGTACGAGCCGTGCAGGTTGGCGAGGAACGCCGCGGGATCCTCGTCCTCGGCGTCGCTCGAGTAGTAGGTCATCGGCTCGTAGTCGGGCGCTTCGATGCCGAACTCGCGGTACTTCATCATGCCGGTACCGGCTGGGATCAGCTTGCCGATGATGATGTTCTCCTTGAGGCCGATCAGGCTGTCGGACTTGCCGTCGATCGCCGCCTCGGTGAGCACCCGGGTCGTCTCCTGGAACGACGCCGCCGACAGCCACGACTCGGTGGCCAGCGACGCCTTGGTGATGCCCATGATCTCGGGTCGTCCCTCGGCGGGCCGCTTGCCCTCCTCGACCATGTGACGGTTCGTGTCGCGGAACACCTTGGAGTCGACGCGCTCGCCCGGCAGGAAGTCGGTACCGCCGGTCTCCTGCACGCCGACCCGCCGTGTCATCTGACGCACGATCAGCTCGATGTGCTTGTCGTGGATCGACACGCCCTGGTCGCGGTACACGCGCTGCACCTCTTCGACGAGGTACACCTGCGTCTCGCGGATGCCCTTGATCTCCATCAACTCCTTCGGGTCGAAGGGGCCGTCGGTGATCGGATCGCCGGCCTTGACCTCCTGGCCGTCCTCGACGATCGGGCGCGCACCGAGCGGGAGCACGATCTCGTGCTCGTCGCCGGCGTCGTCGACCACGGTGACCGGGATGCCCTTGCCCTCGTCCTCGCCGAGGCGCAGCACACCCGTGGCCTTGGCCAGGCGGGCCGACCCCTTCGGGGTGCGAGCCTCGAACAGCTCGACGACGCGGGGCAGACCACCGGCGATGTCCTTGCCGGCCACACCACCGGTGTGGAAGGTCCGCATGGTCAGCTGCGTACCGGGCTCGCCGATTGACTGCGCGGCGATGACGCCGACCGCCTCACCGAGCTCGATCGGCTTGCCGGTGGCGAGCGAGCGCCCGTAGCACATCGCGCAGATGCCGAGCTCGGCGTCGCACGTGAGCACCGACCGGACACGCACCCGGTCGATCGCCTCGTCGTCGCGCAGGGCCGCCATCTCGTCCTCGCCCACGATGGTGTTGCGAGCGAGGATCGTGCCGTCGGACAGCGCGACGTCTTGCAGGAGCGCACGCCCGAACAGCTTCGTCTCGAGGTAGGTGCGCACGTTGGCCGTGTCGGCCTGGACGTTGTTGATCCAGACGCCGAGCGTCGTGCCGCAGTCTTCCTCGCGGACGATGAGCTCTTGCGCGACGTCGACGAGGCGACGGGTCAGGTAGCCCGAGTCGGCGGTGCGGAGCGCAGTGTCGACGAGGCCCTTGCGGGCGCCCGGCGTGGCGATGAAGTACTCGAGCGTCTCGAGCCCCTCACGGAAGTTCGACTTGATCGGACGCGGGATCATGTCACCGCGGGGGTTGGCGACCAGGCCGCGCATGCCGGCGATCTGGCGCATCTGGGTCATGTTCCCGCGGGCGCCGGAGCCGACCATCATGTCGATCGGGTTGAAGCGCTGCGCCTTGAACTCGTCCTCCATCGCGGCCTGGACTTCGGCCGTGGCGTCGGTCCAGATGCGGACCTCCTGCTGACGGCGCTCGCCGTCGGTGATGATGCCCCGACGGAACTGCGTCTCGACCTTGTCGGCCTGGGCCTCGTAGCCGTCGAGCAGCTCACGCTTGACGTGCGGCGTGCGCACGTCGTCGATCGACACGGTCAGGCCGGACTGCGACGCGAAGCGGTAGCAGAGGTTCTTGATCGCGTCGAGCGCGTGGGCGACCTCGACTGCGTTGTAGTTGTCGGACAGGCGCTCGACGATGACACCCATCTCGCGCTTCTTGACCGTGTCCTGGATGTAGCCGAATCGCTCGGCGTACCCGTCGGGCAACGCCTCCTGGAACAACGCTCGACCGAGCGTCGTGTCGTACGGCTCGGCGCCGTTGCCCGGCCGCATGACGATCGAGGCGTGCAGCTCGAGCGTCCCCTCGTCGTACGCTCGCAGCGCCTCCCACAGGTGGCGGAAGATGCGACCCTCGCCCGCCGCGCCGTCGACGTGCTCGGTCAGGTAGAAGCCGCCGATCACCATGTCCTGGGTCGGCGTCACGATCGGGCGACCCGACGCCGGCGACAGGATGTTGTTGGCGCTGAGCATCAGCACGCGGGCCTCGGCCTGTGCCTCTGCCGACAGCGGCACGTGGATCGCCATCTGGTCACCGTCGAAGTCGGCGTTGAAGGCGGTGCACACGAGCGGGTGGATCTGGAGCGCCTTGCCCTCGACCAGCACCGGTTCGAACGCCTGGATGCCGAGGCGGTGCAGCGTCGGCGCACGGTTGAGGAGCACCGGGTGCTCCTTGATCACGTCGTCGAGGACGTCCCACACCTGCGGGCGGCGCCGCTCGACCATGCGCTTGGCGGTCTTGATGTTCTGGGCCAGCTCGAGATCGACGAGGCGCTTCATGACGAACGGCTTGAACAGCTCGAGCGCCATCAGCTTCGGCAGGCCGCACTGGTGCAGCTTGAGCGTGGGACCGGCGACGATCACCGAACGGCCCGAGTAGTCGACGCGCTTGCCGAGCAGGTTCTGGCGGAACCGGCCCTGCTTGCCCTTGAGCATGTCGGACAACGACTTGAGCGGACGGTTGCCCGGACCGGTGACCGGGCGGCCGCGGCGGCCGTTGTCGAACAATGCGTCGACGGCCTCCTGCAGCATGCGCTTCTCGTTGTTGACGATGATCTCGGGGGCGCCGAGGTCGAGCAGCCGCTTCAGCCGGTTGTTGCGGTTGATGACCCGGCGGTAGAGGTCGTTGAGGTCGGACGTGGCGAAGCGGCCACCGTCGAGCTGCACCATCGGCCGAAGCTCGGGCGGGATCACCGGGACGACGTCGAGGATCATCGCCTTCGGGTCGTTGATGCGACGCTCGTGGTCGTCGCGCCGGTTGAACGACGCGACGATCTTGAGGCGCTTGATCGCCTTCTGCTTGCGCTGGGCGCTGAGCGGCTTCTGGCCCTCGGGCGGATCGATCGCGTTGCGGAGCTTGGCCTCCTCCTCGTCGAAGTCGATGCGGTCGATCAGGCTCTTGATCGCGTCCGCGCCGGTGCCGCCCTCGAAGTAGTCGCCGTACTTGTCGCGCAGCTCGCGCCACAGCATCTCGTCCTCGATGATCTTGCGCGAGTGGAGGGCCTTGAACTCGTCCCAGGCCCGCTCGACGAGGTCGAGCTCCATCTCGTAGCGCTCGCGCAGCGACTCGATCTCCTTCTCGGCCTCGCGCTTCATCTTCTTCGTGTCGCTACCCTCGGCCTCGGCGGCCTCGGCCTCGGTCTCGAGGTCCTTGTAGCGGCGGTCGATCGCCAGATCGAGCTCTTTGCGGATCTCGTCGCGCTCTTCGAGGTACTCGGCCTCGAGGCTCTCGAGGTCTTCGTGTCGCTTGTCCTCGTCGACCCAGGTCACGAGGTTGGCGGCGAAGTAGATCACCTTCTCGAGCTGCTTGGCCTTGAGCTCCTCCTTGGGCTCGATGCCCGCGAGCAGGTAGGCCAGCCACGAGCGCGTGCCGCGCAGGTACCAGATGTGCACGACCGGTGCGGACAGCTCGATGTGACCCATGCGGTCACGGCGCACCTTCGAGCGGGTGACCTCGACGCCGCACCGCTCGCAGATGATGCCCTTGAAGCGGACACGCTTGTACTTGCCGCAGTAGCACTCCCAGTCGCGGGTGGGGCCGAAGATCTTCTCGCAGAACAAGCCGTCCTTCTCGGGACGCAGCGTGCGGTAGTTGATCGTCTCGGGCTTCTTGACTTCGCCGTGGCTCCAGAGTCGGATCTGGTCGGCGGTGGCCAGCCCGATCTTGAGCTGGTCGAACATGTTGACGTCGAGCATCGAGTGGGTTCCTTGTCTCTCGTCAGTTCCTGATCAGCGGCTGGCCCGCTGGCGGTCGTCCTCGTCGTCGGAGCCACGCTCCGGACGGGAGATGTCGATGCCGAGCTCCTCGGCGGCGCGGAAGACCTCGTCGTCGAGATCTCGCATCTCGATCTCGCGGCCGTCGTCGCCGAGCACCTCGACGTTGATGCAGAGCGCCTGCATCTCCTTCATGAGCACCTTGAAGCTCTCGGGCACGCCGGGCTCGGGGATGTTGTCGCCCTTGACGATCGCCTCGTAGACCTTGACGCGGCCGAGCACGTCGTCGGACTTGATCGTGAGCAGCTCCTGGAGGCAGTAGGCCGAGCCGTACGCCTCGAGCGCCCACACCTCCATCTCACCGAAGCGCTGGCCACCGAACTGGGCCTTCCCGCCGAGCGGCTGCTGGGTGATCATCGAGTACGGGCCGGTGGAGCGGGCGTGGATCTTGTCGTCGACGAGGTGGGCCAGCTTCAGGATGTACATGTAGCCGGTCGTGATCGGCTTGTCGTACGCCTCGCCGGTGCGGCCGTTGAACAGCATCTGCTTGCCGTTGACGCCGATCTGGCGGACGCCGTCGGCGGAGTCGGGGTTGAGGCCCTCGAAGATCTGCTGGATCGTCGGGTGCTTGCCGGCCTTCTCCTCCTCGTCCCAGTTCGCACCGTCGAACACCGGGGTGGCGATGAACGTCGCCGGGTCGGTGGTCGGGCGCGTCTTGCGCTCGGTCCCGCGGACCGGCTCCTGACCGACCTGGTGGCCGTCGGGATCGGTCCAGCCCCAGCGGGCGCAGTAGCCGAGGTGCGACTCGAGCACCTGGCCGACGTTCATCCGGCTCGGCACGCCGAGCGGGTTGAGGATGATGTCGACCGGCATGCCGTCCTTGGTGTACGGCATGTCCTCGACCGGCAGGATCTTGGAGATGACGCCCTTGTTGCCGTGGCGTCCGGCGAGCTTGTCGCCGACCGAGATCTTGCGCTTCTGGGCGACGTAGACCCGGACGAGCTGGTTGACGCCGGGGGGCAGCTCGTCGCCGTCGTCGCGGTTGAACACCTTGACGTCGATGACCTTGCCCGACTCGCCGTGCGGGACCTTGAGGCTCGTGTCGCGGACCTCGCGGGCCTTCTCGCCGAAGATCGCACGCAGCAGCCGCTCCTCGGGGGTCAGCTCGGTCTCGCCCTTCGGGGTGACCTTGCCGACGAGCACGTCACCGGGCCCGACCTCGGCACCGACGCGGATGATCCCGCGATCGTCGAGGTCGGCGAGGATGTCGTCGCTCAGGTTGGGGATGTCGCGGCTGATCTCCTCGGGCCCGAGCTTGGTGTCGCGGGCGTCGACCTCGTGCTCGTGGATGTGGATCGACGTGAGCACGTCGTCGCGGACGAGCCGCTCGGAGAGGATGATCGCGTCCTCGAAGTTGTAGCCCTCCCACGGCATGAACGCGACCAGCAGGTTCTTGCCGAGCGCGAGCTCACCGTGATCGGTCGACGGGCCGTCGGCGAGGATCGTGCCCTTCTTGACCTTGTCGCCCTCGGTGACCCGGGGACGCTGGTTGATGCAGGTGTCCTGGTTGGAGCGGCGGAACTTCGACAGGCCGTAGACCTTGCGGCCCTCGTTCTTGTACTCGACCGTGATCGACGCACCGGTCACCTCGGTGACCTCGCCGTCGCCGAGCGCCTCGACGAGGTCGGCGGCGTCACGGGCGGCGCGGTCTTCGATGCCGGTGCCGATGTACGGCGCCTCGGCCCGCAGCAGGGGCACGGCCTGACGCTGCATGTTGGCACCCATCAGCGCACGGTTGGCGTCGTCGTGCTCGAGGAACGGGATCAGCGCCGTGGCGACCGAGACGATCTGCTTCGGGCTGACGTCGAGGAAGTCGACCTCGGTCGGCGGGACGTAGCCGATGTCGGTGGTGGCGCCGAAGAAGCTCTCCTGCTCGAGCATCTTGCGGAGGTCGTCGAGGCTGGCGGCCTGCGGCGACCGGCGCACGAGGACGCGGTCGTCGCTGAGCGAGCCGTCTTCGTTGATCGGCGTGTTGGCCTGGGCGACGACGTAGTTCTCCTCCTCGTCGGCGGCCATGTAGACGATCTCACCGGTGACCTTGCCGTCTTCGACCTTGCGGTACGGCGACTCGATGAAGCCGAACTCGTTGACGCGGGCGAACGTGGACAGTCCGCCGATCAGGCCGATGTTCGGACCCTCGGGTGTCTCGATCGGGCACATCCGGCCGTAGTGCGAGAAGTGGACGTCGCGGACCTCGAAGCCGGCGCGCTCACGACTGAGGCCACCCGGGCCGAGCGCCGAGAGGCGGCGCCGGTGGGTGAGGCCCGAGAGCGGGTTGACCTGGTCCATGAACTGCGACAGCTGCGACGTGCCGAAGAACTCCTTGATCGCCGCCACGACCGGGCGGATGTTGATCAGGGTCTGGGGCGTGATCGCCTCGACGTCCTGGGTCGTCATGCGCTCGCGCACGACCCGCTCCATGCGGCTGAGGCCGATCCGGACCTGGTTCTGGATCAGCTCGCCGACGCTGCGGATGCGGCGGTTGGCGAAGTGGTCCTGGTCGTCGAGCCGGTAGCCGGGCTCCTGCTTGACGAGGTTGAGCATGTACGTGATCGCAGCGAGCACCTCGCAGCGGCTGAGCACGTGCTGGCCGTCTTCGGGCAGGTCGAGCAGCGGCTCGCCCTCGACGTTGGTCTTGCCGATCAGGTCGAACTGCTCACCGATCCGCTCGAGCTCGGCGCCGAGCTTGCGGTTCAGCTTGTAGCGGCCGACGCGGCTGAGGTCGTAGCGGCGGTTCTCGAAGAACGCGTTGCGGAAGTACGCCTTGGCCGAGTCGACGGTGGGCGGCTCGCCCGGCCGGGCCCGCTTGTAGATCTCGATCAGCGCCTCGTCCTGGGTCGGGGCGACGTCGCGCTCCTTGTCCCACTGGCCCTCGAGGAAGTCGAACTCGGCGACGAACCGGTCGAGGAAGCCCGGCGCGTTCTCCTCGTCGTATCCCAACGCCCGCAGGAGCGTGAAGATGCCGAGGC
The DNA here is from genome assembly GCF_030065885.1 of Ilumatobacter sp. Lineage (GTDB taxonomy): Bacteria > Actinomycetota > Acidimicrobiia > Acidimicrobiales > Ilumatobacteraceae > Ilumatobacter. Next base: position 7,894 of record NZ_JASJCS010000170.1, read on the forward strand.
GACGCTTGCGGGCGACGCGCGTGCCGCACGTGACGTCCTTGCCGGGCCGGTGCTCGACGTCGAACTCCATCCACTCGCCGCGGTACGGGTGGATCGTGCCCTTGACGAGCTGGTGCTTGGTCAGGTTGCGGAGGCGGTACCGCTCGCCCGGCTCGAAGATGACGCCGGGGCTGCGCACGAGCTGCGACACGACGACACGCTCGGTGCCGTTGATGATGAACGTGCCCTTGTCGGTCATCGCGGGCAGATCGCCCATGAAGACCGTCTGCTCCTTGATCTCGCCCGTGTTGCGGTTCATGAACCGGGCGCGCACGAAGATCGGCGCGCTGTAGGTCATGTCCTTTTCCTTGCACTCCTCGACGGAGAACTTGGGCGGCGGGCGCAGATCCTCGTCGAACGGATCGAACTCGAGCTCGAGTTGGAGCGCCTCGGAGAAGTCCTTGATGGGGCTGATGTCGCGGAACGTGTTCGCGAGCCCCTCCTCGAGGAACCACTGGAAGCTCTCCCGCTGGATGGCGATGAGGTCCGGGAGTTCGAGCGGTTCGTCCAGGTTCGCGAACGAGTAACGCTCACGGGAGGTCGAGCGAGTAGCCACAGATCACCTCGATGT
>NZ_JASJCS010000032.1 GCF_030065885.1 Ilumatobacter sp.
GTGGTTGGCGTCTCGTGAGGTGGTGGAAGTAGTGGAGGTGGTCCACCGGTGAGGTGGGCCATCGCGTGACCCTTGGTGAGAACGACCAAGAACTCACTGAGGAAGAGGACACGCGATGACCCAACACGATGATGCCCGCCTTGACGCGCTGCTGGCGCAACTCGGCGACGGTGACACCAAGGATCTGTTCCGGCTGCTACTCGAGCGCGGGATGCAAGAACTGATCGACGCCGAGCTCACCGCCACGATCGGCGCCGAACTCCACGAACGCACCGACACCCGCACGAACCAGCGCAATGGTGGCCGATCGCGCACCCTGTCGACGCCGGCGGGTGACATCGAGCTGCGGATCCCGAAGCTGCGGGTCGGCTCGTTCTTCCCGTCTCTGCTCGAGCCGCGTCGGCGAGTGGATCAGGCGTTGTGGGCAGTGATCATGACCGCGTACATCACCGGCACTTCGACGAGGAAGGTCGATGATCTGGTGCGGGCGTTGGGATGCGAGTCGGGGGTGTCGAAGTCGACCGTCAGCCGGATCTGCAAGGGCATCGACGACGAGGTCGCCGTGTTCCGCACCCGGCCACTCGGCCACATGGCGATGCCCTACGTGTACCTCGACGCCACCTACGTCAAAGCTCGCAACAACCATCGCATCGTCTCCCGAGCGGTCGTGGTCGCCACCGCCGTCACCAGTGATGGGAACCGTGAAGTGCTCGGCGTCGACGTCGGCGACTCCGAAGACGAAGTGTTCTGGACGGCCTTCCTGCGCAGTCTGCGAGCGCGCGGCCTCGACGGTGTTCGCCTCGTGATCTCCGACGCTCACTCAGGCTTGAAAGCGTCAATCGCCCGTGTGTTCACCGGCGCCACCTGGCAGCGCTGCAAGGTACACCTCGCCCGCAACCTGTTGGCCACGGTCAACCACGCCCACAAAGACATGGTCGCCGCGACGGTGCGCACGATCCATGCTCAACCCGACGCCGACGCGACCAGAGCCCAGCTGCACACCGTGGTCGCCATGCTCGAAGACCGGTTCCCGGCCGCCGCTGAGATCCTCGCCGGCGCCGAAGGCGACGTCACCGCCTACGCCGCGTTCCCACGAGCGCACTGGCGCAAGATCTCGAGCACGAACCCACTGGAGCGCATCAACAAGGAACTGAAGCGTCGCTCGAACGTCGTGGGGATCTTCCCCGACGACGCCTCGGTGATCCGTCTCGTCGGTGCCGTCCTGCTCGAACAACACGACGAATGGGCCGTCGCCGAACGCCGCTACCTCAGCGAAGAATCCATGGCCCGCATCGACCAACACCTCCAGGAGGCAACCACCACCGAACAACCCGAACTCCCGGCCGCCTAACATCGGCCAACGAAGCCAAGGGTCAACGACCTACTTCCACCACACCACGGGACACGGCCGCGGCGTGGGAGTGCCGTGGTCCGTACAACACGTGTACAACGCAACGCAGACCGACTTGCGCCGACGAGTGCAGACGAACCCGCGGTTGTCGTGAGCCTGGAGGCTGGCTGAGCAGGACCGATGCCACCGAGCGCCGACGTGGGCAGACAGCAGACTCGTTTCTCATAACCCGAAGGTCGCAGGTTCAAATCCTGCCCCCGCCACCAACTGAAAGACCAGGTCAGAGGCCCTTTCCGAGAGATCGGACGGGGCCTCTTTCTGTTGGACCGCGAACACCGCGCGAACAAGCGAGAGCACGATTTCGCCGGCCAGGACACCCGAGGGGGCGTGTCTGCGTCATCAGGGAAGCCCACACCCTGGGACTTCGCGAATCGACCGTCGTCGCGTGAGGCCATGGCGGGCTGACCTTCGGGTCGACAAACCGCAGCCGGCGGGTGCGCAAAGCGTTGACCAGGGGTGCGTGATCGCGCCCGCCACGTCGGCGACTGCAGCGGGCTGACCTTCGGGCGGGGGACCCGACGCTGTCTCGGTCAGGCTGCGCAGCCGTCCGTCGACTCGTCGAAACCGAAGAGCGCGGCGGTTCGTGTGCCGGGACGGAGGAGGTCGCAGCTGGGTCCGTGTTCGATGAGTTGTCCGTTGTCGACGTGCCAGATGAGGTCGGCGGCGGCGGCTCGTTCGGCTCGGTGGGTGACGATGATGCACGAGCCGTGATGAGCCTCGATGACGCGGTCGACGACGGAGGCGCTGGTGGCGTCGAGGTTGGCGTCGGCTTCGTCGAGGAGCAGGAGCCGTGGCCGGCCGAGAATGGCTCGGGCGAGCATCAGTCGCTGGCGCTGCCCGGACGAGAGGTTGCTGCCGCTCTCGCTGATGCGGTGGTCGACTCCGGCGGGGAGTGCTGCGATGAGTGGTCGCAGGTCGCACAGGTCGATGACGTGGTCGATCTCGGTGTCGGAGGCGTCGCGTCGGCGGTAGGTGAGGTTGCGTCGGAGCGACCCTCGCATGAGCGGGAGGTCGGGTGCGCTGATGCCGACGGCGGTGTGGGCGTCGCTGAAGGTCACGTGGGCGAGGTCGACTCCGTCGAGTTCGATCGAGCCGCCGTCGACGTCGACGAGCCGGGCGATCGCGGCGAGCAGCGTCGTCTTGCCGGCGCCGTTGGGGCCGACGAGCGCGACGGTCTGTCCTGCGTGGAGGGTGGCGCTGACGTCGGCGACAGGTCCGATCGACACGTTTCGCAGTGCGAGTTCGCCGGGTCCGTCGGGGAGAGGTCGGGGGTCTGTCGGTGGGGTGAGCATGGTGGGGCGGTCGACGAAGCGCCCGATGGCGTCGACGGCGACGTTGCGGTGTTGGCGGTACTCCTGCACTCGGGCGAGTCCTCGCAGCTGCGGGACGAGCAGCCCGACGACGGTCATCGCGGCGGCGACTTGCGGTCCGCCGAGACCGGTGGCCAGAGCGACGACGAGCAGGCTGGCGGTGGCTGCCGATGTCGTGGCTTCGGCGATCGCCTGGAGGCGGCCGAGACGTTTGGCCCGGTCGATCATCGCGTTGCGGAGCCGTTCGGAGCCTCGTCGGATACGGCGACGCTCTCGGTCGACGGCGTTGTTGGCGTGGATGGCGCCGACGGCATTGATCGCCTCGGTGACGCGTCCGGCGAGGCGTGCCCGACGTCGTCGCGCCTCGTGGCTCGCTCGACGCAGCGCCGGGCCCTGTGCGATCGCGCCGACCCCGCCGAGAACGCAGGCGGCACCGACCGCGACGGAGAGCCGCCGGTCGATCAACGCAAGCGCGGCGAGGGTGCCCGTGATCATGGTTCCGGCGACGGCGAGGCGTGCCAGGCCGAGGCTGACCCAGTTGCGGATCGCGGTGAGATCACCGACGAAGCGCAGTGCTGTCGCCCCGGTGCTTCTCAGGTGGAGGGACCGCGGCGACATCGCGGTCAGCCGGTCGACGAGGTGCATTCGCAGGTCGTGGCAGTAGCTCTGGCCGAGTCGTTCGGCGTCGATACGTTCGCGTCCTCTGAGCGCTGCGGCGATCGTCGCAACACCGAGCAGTGAGGCGGCGACCTGCGCAACGCTTCCAATGGTCTGGGGTTGACCGAGCTGCGAAAACGCGGACTCGACCACGACCGCGGCGGCGATCGCGGCGGCCGCCTGGCCGATCCCGTTGGCAACGAGGATGGCGAGGAGGCCGACTCGGTGTGCCGTCGAAACGCGGATCACGACGCCAACTTGGCCGGCGACACGCTGACGTTCTCGAGTTTGGTCGCTGCCGGGACGGCCCGGAGCCGATGGGCCCACGCTGCCCGGTCGAGGAGTGTGTGGTCGGCTGCCCAGAGTTCGGGCAGCGTGAGCACCGGCACATCGACGCATGACTGTGTTTCGCGAACGGCGAGGGGCGATGCGGTGAGCAGGCCGGAGACGGCGAGCACGTCGTGGCCGAGAGAGCGGAGGAGGCCGACGCCGTTCTGTGCGCCTGCGGCGTCACCGGCGGCGAAGACGATGCCGTCACAGCGCGCTCGGAGTTCGTCGCTGGCGAGGAGGGCGGCGGTCTCGGAGAGGAACAGTCCGTCGGCGATCTCGATGACAGCGACGTCGACGCCAGCATCGGCGAGGTGGTGGTGGAGCGACACGAAGGAGTCGACGATGCGTTCGTGTCCCATCATGAACGTGGATGGCATACCGACCGCGGTGAAGTCGACGACGGGTCGCGCCCCGGCGTCGGCCATCAACCACAGGTCGTTGCCGGCGCCGGTCCCGGTGACCTTCGCCGCTCCGACTGACAACCCGGTCGTGACGAGCCCCTTGACGATGCCGGCAGCGGTCGTGGTCTTGCCGGAGTCCATCGATGTGCCCGCGATCACGATCGTGAACGGCCGGGCGGCGGCGTCGCCGCACGTGTTCGGCGTCGGCACGGTGCGGTGATCGGCGATGTTGATGCGTCGTCCGTCGTGATCGGTGGCGAAGCCGAGCACGTCGATCGCGGTCGGCTCATCTTTGGAAGCGTGTCGGCTGAGCGCAGTGGCTGCGACGCCGCCCGCAGCGACGAGATCGCAGCGGCCCAGCGTGGTGGGGACGACTGCTTCGTACTGCGCAGGCGCGTACCGGTTGGCGTAGCAGACGACGATCTCGTCGCCGGGGAACAACGTCGCCCTGCGGCTGTCGGTGCATTCGAGACGTTGGTGTTGGCCGATCTCCACCACCCGGGCGATCACGACATCGCCGGCTCGAGGTGACCCCTCGGTCGTCATGCCGGCGACGAGGCCCGGGCGAAGGTGGCGGGTGGTGTAGGCGAACTTGAGCTGCGAGATCCTGGCCGGATCGAACACGATGGACATGGGAGGACTCCGTTCTTGACGGATGGTGGTTGGTGGAACGGACGCCAGAGTGCGGTCCGGCGATGAACCCGCGGTGAAGGTCACGTGAGGGAGCGTTCATCTCGAGACCGGCGGCGCGGGCGGAAGCCCGGCTGACCCACCGACACTCGACAGTGGAGTCGCCGTCCGTGGTCGGGCAGATGAAAGATTCCTCATCTCTGCTTCATCCTCACTGCGTCGTGGCAGGTCATGCTGGCCGAGTGACGACCTGCGATGGTGTCGACCGGCGGCCCCGAGACCGTTGGATGGCTCCGGAGAGCGCCCTGCGATGAGTACGGCCGGGCGAGTCGCGCTCGGGCTGCTCATCGCGGGCTCAGCGTTCGCGATTGGTTGGCTTGCAGCGTCGCTCGGCAGTGATGCGCCGCTGGAACCCATCCCGGCGATCCAACTCGATCCGCAACCACCGACACCGACCCCGACCTCGAGTTCTGCGACGACGACGACCGTCGTCGAGCCCGGCGCTTCGGTCGTGCCGCCGCCGATCATCGGCCCGACACCTCCGACCCCAGCAACGACCCTGCCCCCGCCGAATCAACCTGCCGAGACCACGCCACCGATCTCGACCGCGCCGCCGCCACCACCGACGACGCCGCCAGCAACGACCCCGCCCCCGCCCCCGCCACCGTCAGCGCCGCCCTCGGACGACGACGGCGACGACGGGGACGACGGGGACGACGACGATCATGATGGGGACGACGGAGGCGACGATGACTGACCGGCGCCGTCGGAGTGTCGGGTTCCGGGGACGCGTTCTCGGTGTCGTCGCCGTCCTGCTTGTCGGAGGGACCAGCCTCGCCGTGGTACTGCAGCGCGCCATCCTCCTGGGCGAACTGGCGAACGAGGTCGAGAAATCGCTGGAACAGGAACGCCAGGAGATCATCCGACTCGCCGACGGTCGCAACCCGCTGACCGGTGATCCGTTCGGCTCCGACGTCGCTGCGATCTTCGACACGTTCCTCAGTCGCAACGTCCCCGGCGAGGGTGAGGTGTACATCACCCTCGTCGACGGCGAGCCGTATCGCACCACGATCGCGCCGGAGGGCGTCCGTCTCGATCAGGACGTCGCGTTGGTCGAACAGTGGGCTGCGCTGACCGAGGGTGAGCGGGGCGCGCTCGACACCGACGCCGGCCCGGTCCGCTACCTCGCCGTGCCCCTCGCCGCCAACGGGTCGACCGCCGGGGTATTCGTCGTAGCCAACTTCGAGCGACAAGAACGCGAGGAGGTCGAGAACTTCATCCGCACCGAGGCAATCGTGAGCGGGCTGGTCATGCTGATCGCACTGTCGACGGCGTGGCTGCTCGCAGGACGCCTGCTGCGACCGGTACGTGAGGTGACCGACACCGCGCAGGCGATCACCGAGACCGACCTGTCGCGCCGCATCCCGGTCGAGTCGAACGACGAGATCGGCCGGCTCGCTGCGACGTTCAACGACATGCTCGATCGGCTCGACACGGCGTTCGCCACGCAACGTCGCTTCGTCGACGATGCGGGCCATGAACTGCGCACCCCCATCACCGTGGTCCGCGGTCACCTGGAGCTGCTCGGCGACGATCCCGCCGATCGAGCCGAGACCGTTGCGATCGTCACCGACGAACTCGACCGGATGGCGCGCATCGTCAACGACCTGCTCCTGCTGGCGAAAGCCGAGCAGCCGGACTTCATCACTCCCGAGCCGACCGAGTTGAGCGAACTCACCGCTGAACTCGTGATGAAGGCGCGAACACTCGGGGACCGGCGCTGGCGGCTCGCGGCCGGCGACGGCATCGTGCAGCTCGATCAGCAGCGCATCACCCAGGCTGTCTTGAATCTCATCCGCAACGCTGTCGAACACACCTCACCCGGCGACGAGATCTCCGTCGGAAGCTCCAGCGACGACACGACCGTCAGCCTGTGGGTCGCAGACCACGGACCGGGCGTCCCGCCCGACGACCGGGAGCGGGTCTTCGAGCGCTTCGATCGCGGTGCAGCCGATCCCCGCACCGAAGGTGTCGGGCTCGGGCTGTCGATCGTGCGCGCCGTTGTCGACGGTCACCACGGCAGCGTCGAGGTCATCGAGACGCCTGGTGGCGGCGCCACGTTCACCATCACCCTGCCCCGATCCGGTCCCGCACGGCGGGGCTCGGACCACACATGAGCCAACACGTCAGTACCCCCGAGAGGACCGTGACATGACCCGCATTCTGGTGGCCGAAGACCAGGCCCGCATCGCCGCGTTCGTCCGCAAGGGCCTCGAGGCTGCCGGGTTCACGACGATGGTCGTCGACGACGGTACGACCGCTGCCAGTGTCGCCCGCGACGACAACTTCGACCTGATGATCCTCGACCTCGGACTCCCAGGGCTCGACGGCATCGAGGTGCTCAACCGCATCCGAGCGCGCGGGGAGCGCATGCCGGTGATCGTGCTGACCGCACGAGACTCGATCCCCGATCGCGTCCGCGGCCTCGAACAGGGCGCCGACGACTACATCACGAAACCGTTCAGCTTCGAAGAACTGCTGGCCCGAGTCCGAGTGCGACTCCGCGACACCGGCACCGGCGATGTCACCACGCTCAACGCGGCCGGCGTCGTGCTCGACATCCGTACTCGTCGGGCGAGCATCGCAGGCTCGACCGTCGAGCTCACCGCCCGCGAGTACCAGGTGCTCGAGTTCCTGATGCGTCACGCCGGACAGGTGATCTCTCGCGAGCAACTGCTGAGTCACATCTGGGGCTACGACTTCGACCCGGGCAGCAACGTCGTCGACGTCTACATCCGAAACCTTCGCAAGAAGCTCGGTGCCGAGCGCATCGAGACCGTCCGCAACATGGGCTACCGATTCGGCGATCGGTAGCGCGCGTCCGGCCGGGAAAGAACTCGAGCGGACGGACCGGGACGTGGCGTATCCGTCCGGTCCGATCAGGCTGCGGTCGTGGACATCGCTTGCCCGACGAGCACGAGGCGTATCACCTGATCGTTCGCGTCCTCGACGTGCTTCGCGCACTCGGCGATCGCGTCACTCAGGGCCATCGGTCGGTGTATCGAGCTGATCCATCCGACGATCCCCGTGTTCAGATTCTCCTCGACGCCCGGCCCGATCGCGAACGCCGGGCGCTCGGCCACGCCGGATCGTTTCGCGCCCGCCGTGACCACGAATGCGCCGACCAGCAGCCACACCGTCGAGCCCGTGAAGGACACCGTCACATCGGCGAGGCTCGACCCGCCGATCGCCACCAACGCAGCGAGCGTCGCGGTACAGATGGCGACCTCGTTCAGCTTCGTGACTCGCCGACGGCGACACCGACGCCGCCTGGACCGCAGCGACCGACGCCGACGCCGACGCCGAGGCGATCGGCGATCAGCGGTGGGGGCGCCTCGCCGAGGAACGAGAAGCGACCCACCCGGCCGCAGCGCTCAACGTCTACCTCCGCCTCGTCGACTCGACCTTGCAGCAGGCCGATCGTCGCAACTACCGCACGGCGGCCAAGCAGCTCGAGCGAGCCCAGAATGCGGCAGCAGCCGCCGACCTCTCCGACGAGTTCGCCGAACATCTCGCCGCGCTGCGCGAACAACACCGCCGCCGTCCGACCCTCATCGGCATCCTCGACAAGGCAGGCCTGCGGTAGCGACGGATCACCTGCTGTCGTCGACCCCGTCGACGTCAGGCTCACCCTGCGAAAGGGGTTCTCGGAGCTCGGCATGCTTGGTCCGAGTGTGTTCGTCGGTCCAGCGGGTGTCGGTGCGTGTGGGCCGACCATGCAGTCGAGCAGTGGTGAACCGCTGAGGACACAACTGGGTTCAACTTGCAGCGGTGCAGTTGAACTCTGCGAGCGCTTGGGCTCAATTGTACTGAGCTGTGGAATCGGGCTCGGCACCGGTCAGGTCCCGGTCCTCGAGCTCCCAGGCGTGGTCGAGCATGTGCCAGGCACAGCGTCGGATCAGGAACTGCAACGCCCACGAGCGCGCTGGTTCACCGCGAGCGTGATGTTCGCGGATCGCATCGGCGAAGGCGTCGCGGTAGGCGCGCAGGGCCGTGGGGTCGTCCCTCGTCTCCAACGGCACCTTCACACCGACCTTCGGCGCGAACTCGTGGATCTCCGCGCCGTTCACGTGCTGGATGATCAGGTCCTTCTCCCGGCCTCCACCTCGCGGGCCCTTGCGAAGGTCGGACGACACGCGTGCCGCCGTGTCGTCGAAGGAGGTCCACGAGGCCCGAAGCAGCGCGAGCTTTCGGTCGAGCTCGGCTTCGGTCATGGGACCGCGTTCCGCCGTCGCGGCCCGTCCCGAGACACCGTAGTAGTCGGTCATGCCGATGCCCTCGACCTGCTCGACCACCTCGAGATCACCCAGACGCCCGAACTCGTCACCGTAGCCAGCACGTTCGGCGACCTTGGCGAAGCGGTGTCGATAGGAATCCAGCACGGCCAGCACGTCGCCACCCAACTTGGTGCTGCGGTCCCACCCGGGCCAGTCGAAGGCGCTCGCCACCACACGCTTCTTCTTGCCACTCTCGAGCATCACCCGGACGGGTTCGGTCATGCCCAACCATACGGCTACCGACGAGCGCCGAACGGCGCACGCGTCGATCCAGTCCGACACCGGCACGCCCTCGTCGCCAGGCGCGAGCACTCGCGAACACGAGAACACGGCCCCCTCCGACGTGCGCCCATGGAGACGGGCGAGGCATACGGCGACCGCAATGACACCCCCGCTCGCAGGACTGATGCGTCGAACGCCCACCATCCAGCACGAGCCTGCCGACAGCCTCCTCCACCACGTGATGGGACGCACCCGCACCGGCGTCGCGATCCCTTGCTGGTGTGCCGGTCGGGAGGCACAGTGCCAACGGCTCTTGCGGTTCTGCGCCGACGCTCTGATGATGGAGTCGGAGGGAAGTCCTCGCCGGGTGGAAGGAGATGGTCATGAGCACACTGACCCCCGAGGCCCCCGCATCCGACCGCACCCGTCGTTCCCGCAAGTGGCTGGTGCCACTCGTTGCGACGCTCGCAGTGGTCGCTGTCGCCGTGGGCCTGTGGGGCGCCACGAGGTCCGACGAGGCCGACGATGAGGCGGTGGCAACCGAACTGGTCGACACGTGGATCCGCACCGGGAACGAGTGGACGGGTGACGAGCAGGACGCAGAGGAGCTTCGCTCGGTCTTCACGGACGACGCCCGGTTCGTGCTGAGGGCCGCGACCGTGACCCTGGATCAGCACATCGTCGCCATCGCGGCCGGTTGGCTGACGAACGCAGCCCGCGTCAGCGAGTTGACCCCCACAGGTGACGATGCGTTCACCTTCGTCATCGAGCTCGATCGAGGGGGCAGCCGGTGGACCGGCGAGCTCGAGGTCGAGCTGGACGGCGATCTGATCTCACGAGTCCAAGAACTCGAGGAGTACACCGAAGTCGTGTCGTAGCCGGTGTCGCACTCGTGTGCGCGAAGTGGCGCGGCTCGGCGACCGTCCGGGCTCATCCGCGATCGAGCACGTCGATGGCGTAGTCGATGGCCCACGCCGGCGTTCGCGCGGCGCCCTCGGCCAGCCACGCCTCGACCGGGCCGGCGCCGACACGCTCGACCACCGTCTCGCGAGCGCTCACGAGACGTTCCGACTCGATGCCGTACGTCGACTTCACGTCCGGGTTCGACAGCGCGCCGAGCAGCACCATCGCCGGCTCGTCGTCGCCCGCTCTGACGAGCAGCCCGATCAGGTTGCGCAACGCCGTGATGCCGTGGGTGAGGCTGCGCGTCCTGCGGTAGTGGGCGAGCACGGGGACGAACGCGGCCATCGCCGCCTCCGTGTCGCCGGTCCTCGTCAGGGCGGCGAGCGTCGAGACCTGCGCAACGCTGACGACGAAGCGGCTCCCGACCGATGTGCCCAGCTCGACCGCTCGATCGAATCGTTCGATCGCCTCGGGTTCCCGCTCCGTGGCGGCGAGCACCTCGGCGTGTGCGTACGCGGCCCAGGCGGCGCTGGTCGGGCTCAAGGCGGCGCCGGTCTCGAGCAGGCCGAGCGCCTCGCCGGCGTCGTCGTGCCGCTCCCCGTAGAGGTGGGCCAGGATCACGCCCAGGGCACCGGCGATCCGGATCGACGAATCGCCGGTCCGCTCGCCGATCGCGATCAGGGACGATCCGTGCCGCAGCGTGGCGTCGACGTCGCCGGTGTACATCCCGACGTTGGCCAGCGTGTCGTGTGCGCTGGCGGCAACTCGAGGGTCGTCGCAGTCCTGCGCTGCTGCGGCGTGGCGAGCCGCTCGTTCGTAGTCGCCGCGGTTCGATGCGTCGGCGGCCAGTGCTGCGTGGGCGGCGAGGGGGACGTCCTGATCGGACGGGTACCGGTCGACCAACTCCTGCGCCCATGCTGCCGGTTCGGTCCACTGCCGCTCGTGCGCGTAATGCAGCAAGCCTGCGGTCAGCTCGGCGGCGAGGAGCGGCTCGTGTCGCCGGGCCCACAGGTGCGCGAGCCGGATCTCGGCGACGAGTCCGTCGAGGCGCCTCGCGCTCGCCAGCTCGTCGGCCGTGCGCAGCGAGATGTCGCTCTGCGACACGACGTCGGCGACGTGATGGGCGTGTCGGGCGTCGACGTCAGCCGTCCGCCGCTTCGACGCGCTGGCGCGCACCGTGTCGAGCAGCCGGTAGCGGGTCGGCTGTTCGACCGCCTCGGCCACGACGAGTGACTTGTCGACGAGTGCGGCGAGCGGGCCGACGGACAACCCTGCCGCGTCGGCATCGACCACCGCCGCGATGTCGACGACCGGCACGGGCCCGGCGAACACCGAGAGTGTCGCGAGCAGCTCGCGCTCGTCCGCCTCCAGGAGATCCTCCGACCAGGCGATGAGCGCGCTGATCGTCCGGTGCCGGTCGTCGGCGGTTCGGTCGGTCGATCGGAGGAGGTCGAGGCGATCGGCGAGCACGTCGGCCAGGTCGGCGGCACCGATCGACGGGAGACGGGCGGCCGCCATCTCGATGGCGAGCGGGAGGCGGTCGACCGTACTCAGGATGCGGTCGATGCTCGTCTCGTCCTCGGACGCCCATGAGTACCCGGGCTGCACCGCCCGCGCCCGCTCGAGCAGGAGACGACGGGCCGGTTCGTCGCCGAGGGGAGCGACCGGCCAGAGCTGCTCGGCGTTGATGCCGAGCCGCTCGCGGCTGGTCGCGAGGAGACGGACGTTGCCGGCGGCGTCCACGATCTCGGCGATGATCCTGGTCGCCTCGTCGAGGACGTGCTCGCAGTTGTCGACGACGACCAGTGCGTCCAGCTCGGCGATCGAGGCGATCAGCCCGTCCCCGTCCCCCGCATCGAGCAGCCCCGTGTCGCGTCGAAAGGCATGGACCACGCCGTGGTCGTCGCGGATCCGGGCGAGTCGCACCACCTTGACGCCGTCGGCGTGCCGGTCCCGTGCGGCTCGACCGATCTCGCGCGCCAGCGACGTCTTGCCGACGCCGCCCGGGCCGACGAGCGTGATCAGGCCCGCCGTGTCGAGCAGATCGACGATCGAGCGGATGTCGTCGTCACGCCCGAGCAAGCTGGTGACCACGACCGGGGATGCAGGCGATGCCGCGGTCTCGCCCGTGGCGGCGCCGGTTGCGGCGGCGGCGTCGACGTCGACGACGAACCGGTAGCCCCGCCCGCGGTAGTTCTTGACGACCCCCTGCCGGGCGCCGTCGTCCCCGACGGCCTGGCGAACCTCCTTGATGCGCGTGGTGAGGGCCGACTCCGACACGAACTGGTCGCCCCAGATCTCGTCGAGCAGCTCGGCCTTCGGCACCACGCGGTCCCGATGCGAGATCAGATACGCGAGCACGTCGAAGGCCTGCGGCTCGAGGTGCTGTTCGTGCCCGTCGCGCACGAGGCTTCGAGCGGCCACATCGACGGTGCACGAGCCGAACCGGAGCATGCCGACATTCTCGCCCGATCCGAGCGCGCCGTGCCGAGGCGTTCTCGCAACGGGCGGCCGAGCCGCTGGGCGATCTGCCGGGCGATCTCCAGCCAGTCCCCACGTGGCCCCCAAGCTCCTCAGCCGGCGGCTCCGCAGGATGGCTCGTGTTCGCCAGCAACCGCGAACGACAACCCACCCACACGTTTCACCAAGGAGCACACCATGTCCCCCCGCACCATCGCCGTCGGCGCTGCCGCCGTCGCAGCCCTCGGAGTCCTCGGCTTCGGCGTCGTGAACGCCGCTTCCGACGACCGCCCCGACGAGACCGCCGAACTCCTCGAGTTCGAAGTCGCCGAAGACGCGACGCGCTTCGTCTTCGACGACGCACCGGTCTTCGACGACGGACTCCCGGCGTACGGCAACCCCTTCGTCACGCAGGGCTACATCTACGAGCCCGGCACCCTTGCAGACGGCGGCGGCGTCAACCCCGACGGCAGCCCGACCCATCCCGACGCGGTCATCGGCACCTGGACCTGTGAGGGCTTCCTCATCGGGGACGGCGCCCGCACCGAGTCGGGGCCCTGGGTCATCAGCACCCAGGTGTTCGACTTCGGCGAGTTCGACGGCGACGACATCGTCATCAGCCACGGCATCGAGACACCGGTCGTCGGCGAAGACGTCCAGCGGGCGATCATCGGTGGCACCGGCGAGCACGCGGGCGCCGTCGGCACCCAGACGCAGACCCTCGAGGCGTTCAACGACAGCGAGGGCGTCAACCTCACCGTCACGCTCGAGCCCGCCGAGAGCTGACCATGGCCCCGTCACCGACCACCGGCGCGACCGTGCGCCCATGCGTACCGACGCTCCCGTCGACCGCACGCGTCGCCGACGTGAACACGGCGATCGACGAGGTCGGTGCCGTCATCGTCGCCGACCTCGTCGACCCCGCCGTTCTCGACCGGCTGCGCTCGGACCTCGCCCCCTGGGTCGAGCGCACGCCGGCCGGGAGCCGGTCGGGCGACCCCGAATGGGAGCTCTTCCACGGCCGCAACACGGTGCGCATCAACGGCATCGCCGCGAAGAGCACGGCCTTCCTCGACGTCTGCCTCGACGAGACGGTCCTCGGAGTCGCCGACCGGCGGCTGATCCCCGAGGGCGGCTCGACGCAGATCAGCGACACACAGTTGATCGCGATCGGACCGGGCGAGCCGGCCCAGTACCTGCACCGGGACCAGACCGGCTGGCCGTGGTTCAACGGCCTCCTCCCGGACGGCCCCGAGATCACCGTGATCGCCATGGTCGCAGTCACCGACTGCAGCGACGAGAACGGGGCCACCCGCGTCGTGCCGTACAGCCACCTCCGCCCCGACACCGACGACCTGTTCGATCCGGCCAACGCCGTCCCGGCCGAGATGTCAGCCGGGTCGGTCCTGTTCTTCAGCGGCAAGACGGTCCACGGCGGCGGCGCCAACCGAACGGTCGACGAGTGGCGATGCGCACTGCACCTGAGCTACCTCCTCGGATGGCTGCGACCGGAGGAAGCACACGCGTTCGCCCTGCCGCATCCCGTCGCCGCTGCGCTCCCGCGCCGCGCCAAGGAGCTACTCGGATTCGCCGAGTACAACCCCGCGCCACACGGTGGCGGACGCCTCTGGCTCGTCGACTTCGAGGATCCCGCACGGGTCCTCGAATCGGCGCACCGCGAACCCAACCCGCACCTCTGACGTACCGACAACAGCAAACGATTCGACACCGAAAGGAATCAACACCATGACGTACCACCTGCCCCACCTCGACGGCCCCATCTTCCTCAGCGAGGCCGGGCTCGAGACCGACCTGCTCTTCCACCACGGCATCGACCTGCCGCACTTCGCCAGCTTCCCGCTGCTCGAGACCGCCGAGGGACGAAGCACGTTGAACGACTACTTCCAATCCGTCGTGGACATCGCCCGGCGTGACCGCACCGGCGTCGTCCTCGAGACCCCGACCTGGCGAGCCAACCCCGACTGGGGCGACCTGCTGGGCTACTCCAGCGGCCGGCTCGCCCGAGCCAACCGCGACGCCGTCGCGTTCTTCGCGCAGCTCCGTGCCGCCAACGCCGACGTCGAGTTCGTCATCAGCGGCAACATCGGGCCCCGTGGCGACGGCTATGCCGTCAACGACGCGATGAGCGCCGAGGAGGCCGCCGCCTACCACGCGCCGCAGATCCGATCGTTCGCCGAGGCGGGCGCGGATCTGGTGTCGGCGCTCACGATCAACTACGCCGCCGAGGCGATCGGCATCGTCGACGCCGCACGTGCCGCCGGCGTCCCCGTCGTCATCTCGTTCACGGTGGAGACCGATGGCGCGCTGCCATCCGGCCAGTCACTGGCAGACGCCATCGAGGAGGTCGACGCGGCCACGGACGGTGCCGCCGCCTACTTCATGGTGAACTGCGCCCACCCGTCGCACTTCGCCGAGATCTTCGACGCACGGGGTCCCTGGGATCGCGTTCGCGGCATCCGGGCGAACGCGTCCCGCATGAGCCACGAAGAGCTCGACAACGCCGAAGAGCTCGACCGCGGCGACGAGGTCGAGCTCGCCGCGGGCTACGCCGACCTCGCCGCGAAGCTGCCGAACCTCGCCGTGGTCGGCGGGTGCTGCGGCACCGATCTGCGCCACCTCGATCACATCAGCGCCACCGTCGCCGGCAGCCGACGGCCGGTCGCGCCCGCCGGCGCGACGTGAGCCCGACGTCGACGCGAGCCGTGGCCGGTGAGGCGCTCGCGGTTCACCTCCGTCGACCTGTCGCTCCACGGCGTCGCCGCCCGGTGGGTGCTCCCCGGCACCCCCGGGCGAGCGCGCCGTATCACGCGAGTCATCGATCGCGATTGCGTGAGGACCAACGGACCTACCCGGACCACGACGTCGCAGTCATGATGGTCGCGCGATGAACGCTCGTGGCACGGTTCGGGTCAAGGACACGGACAAGACGAAGAACCTCGACGTTGCCGTCACCGGTGAGCTGTCGGTCGACGAGATGGAGGCCGTGCTCGACGAGGTCGCTTCGGCGCACGGGTTGCGGCTCTCCCATGTCACGACGCTGGGCAGGAAGCGCTACCCGGGCAACCGCCACTGGCACTTCACCCAGGACCCGCCCACGGGGGGCTGCCTCGACGTCACCTACTGGCCCGCGGGCCCGCTGATGTGGATCTCGATGCGGAACATCGAACCCGCCTGGGTCCACGAAGTGGGCCAGCGGCTCGGTCCAGCGCTCGAAGCGCGGCTGCTGGAACGTCACGGGTGAGGATCGGTCAGTACGAGGCGTACCGTTCTCGGACGCGCGCAGCTGATCGGCCCGGGAGCGCGCCCGTGTCGAGCAGATCCTCGAGCGTCGTGGATGTCCACGTGGACTCGTCGGTGAGCAACGCCCGGTAGCGGGCGCAGGCGTCGGCGACGTCGGCGTTGCCCGCTGGGTACACGACGACGGCGCGGCCCCACGTCCAGCGTCCGCCCTCGTGCTGGAGCATCGACAGCAGGAGGAGGTGCTCGAGCCACATCACGCACAGGTCCGAGCGTTCCAGCAGCGCGTCGACGGCGCCCGGCGCGAACGCGCCGGAACGGCTGGCGACCTCGATGTACCGCCCGCGGTTCTCGGGGCGGGGGGTCTCGGCCTTGTTCCGCTCGTGGTACCTCACGCCGACGGCGACGATGCCGTCGCCGCCGTCGGGCAGGTCGAGGACGAACGCCGCTGCGAAGGCCCGCAGGCTGCTGAGGTAGCCAGGGTCGAGCCGTCCGGGGGAGTGGGCGAAGCGCACCTCGCTGACCCGACCGTGGGTCCCGGGGAGCCACCGGCGCAGGGCGTCGTCGGCCAGAGCCGCGTCGGCGGCGAGGTCGCCGAACAGGTTGAAGGCAAGCGCCTGCGACGAGAGCAGGTCGGCCCACAGCCGTTGATGATCGAAGCTCTGGTGCGGCTCGGGGTGCTCGGTCCGCCAGTGCGCCGCGTCGACGGCCGCCGGTGTGAGGAAGTTCGCGCCGGTCTCACGGGCGTACTCGAGCGGGAGGCGGCTGCCGACCTCGCGGACCTTCCCGCCCGGCTTCGGCACGATCGGCTGGGTACCGATCGGATGCCCGTCCGCCTCGCGCCAGCGGGCCTGCTGCAGACGAGCGCGGCGGCGGAACGCGGTCATCGCCGGCCGGCGAGGCACGCGGTCGTCGGCCTCCCAGCAGTGCGCACCGAGCAGCTCGTCCTCGGTCGGCTCGGTCGTCGGCCCGGTCATCGGTTCGGCCATCGCTGCGTGAACCTAGCCCTCGTCCGGATCGGCCAGGTTCCTGAAACTCGCGGCACGCAAGCCTCGCGTCAGCCGAGCTCGGCGAGGACGGCCTCGAAACCTGCTCGGTGCGCCGCGACGGTCTCGGGCGTCGCCGACCACGAGTCGATCTCGATCAGCATCGATGGGCGACCCGCTACGAACGCCGTCCAGCTCTCGCCGCCGCCGTGCTGCGTCACGCCCGACCGAGCCTCGACGCCCGAGGCCTCGGCCCACGCCCGTTCGAACGCCCGGTCGGTGTCGCCGATCGACGCCGCGTAGCCGTAGGGCTGGTGCACCCACACGACGAGGTCCGGCTCGAGCCGCTCGACGAGCGCGGTCAGCGCCTGCGTCTCGGGCTCGGAGATCGGACCGGGCCCGCCGTCGGACGCGCGCCAGTCCCAGCTGAAGTTGCGGTTCAGGTCGACGCTATTGCCGTTCCAGCGCGTGCCGGCGGCGACGCCGTCCGGGTTCGCCTCCGGGACGAGCCACACGTCGACGTCATCGGCGAGGTCGGCCTCGACGAACCCGCGAACCGTCGGCGGCGAGACCGGCTCGTTGCCGTGGAGCCCGCCGATCACGAGCACGGTTCGGCGCGGCGCTTCAACGGTGCGGACGAGCGCCCCGATGCTGCGGCCCTGGACCGACGTGCCGATCGCCTCGGTCGTCCAGCCAGCCGGCAGGGGCGGTGGCTCGATGTCGGACGGCGGCCGGATGTCGTAGATCGACGAGCCCGACGCCGCCTGCGGCGGCGCCGGCGCGGCGACGACCGGGATGGTGGTGCTCGTTGTCGTGGATGTGGTGGTCGTCGTCGGGGTCGTCGTGGACGTTGTCGCCGCGCTCGTTGTCGTCGTCGCCGGCAGCGTGGTCGTCGTGACGGTGGTCGCCGGCTCGGGCACTGCGGACGTGCTGGGGAGGCGCGTGGATTCGTCGGTCGCCGGCGCGGCGTCGGCCCGAGTGCCGTCGGTCGTCGTCGCGCATCCGCTCAGGGCGAGCAGTGCGACTGCCGCCCACGCGGCGCACATCGTGCGCATACCGCCCGTCGCTCCGCCCACGAGGAGAGTGTGGCATCCGAGGGCGCACCGTCGCCGTCGCTCCAGTGCGCTCGGTGCGGGTCAGGCGCCGCCCGCGGGCGCAGCCGCTGCGGTCGGTTCGCCACCGACATCGCCGATGACGCCATGCCCGGACTCGGCTCGCCAGCGGTGGTAGGCGGCCCAGACGATCAGCATCGGCGGCACGACGACGATCGCCACGATCAGCGCATACAGGATCGTGATGCCGGTGACGAGGCCGAACTGCTGCATCGGCGTGAGTGGACTGAACAGCAGGACGGCGAACGCGAGGGCGGTGGTCAGCGCCGACCCGATCAGCGCCGACCCCGTCGTGGCCAGGGTCGTCGTGGTGGCGTCGATCAGCGATCTGCCGTGCTCGAGCTCCTCGGTGAACCGGTGGATCACGTGGATCGTGTAGTCGACGCCGATGCCGATCGACAGCGCCGTGATGAGTGCGGTGATCACGTTGTAGGGGATGCCGAGCAGCGTCATCGTGCCCAGCACCCAGAGCAGCACCAGCACGATCGGGAACACGGCGATCACCGCCAGCATCGGCTTGAACTCGGTGACCCAGAAGAACAGCATCAGCACGATCAGGGCGGCGACGATCGTGATGACGATCGACCCGGTCTGGCTGTCGGTCATCGCCGAGGTGACCTCGAGGCTGATGATCTCGCCTGACGTGACCGTGAGCTGGTCGCGGTCGCCGTACCACAGACCTTCGATGTCGTCGACCATCTGGGCGGTGCGGTCCTGGTCGCCGGTGAGCGCATTGAACTGCACGAGCGTCCGGTCGATGCCGTTCGAGTCGTTGACCGCGACCTGCCCGAACCCGATCGGGTCATCGGCCTCGAGCCGTTCGAGCAGCGCCTGCACGCCGTCGGGGTCGACCGTGATCCCCTGATCGATGCCCGCCGCGATCTCGGCCAGCCCCGGGTCGTAGTTGTCGCCGGGCTCCCCGCTGTCGGTGTTCCAGTCGGTGAACAGCGTGCCGAGCGACAGCGTGATGTCGCTGGCCGCCCCGGTCGGTCGTGACAGCTCGTCGGCGAACGACTCGGCGAGCGTCAGCAGGTTCCGGAGCGTCCGGTCGTCGGTGAGCTCTGCCTCGATGAGCACCGTGACGATCTCGGTCTGGCCACCCAACGCCTCCTCGAGTGCCTCGAGGTCGGTCAGCGAGTCGCCGCCCGACGGCAGGAAGTCGTTCGAGTCGAACTCGGTGCTGATGCCCGCCGCCAGGGCGCCGAGCACGACCGTCACGACGCCGGCGACGCCCAGCACCACCATCGGCTTGATCGCCGCGAAACCGCCGACCCGCTCGACGAGGTTGCCCGCGCCGGGGATCGCGTCGGTCATCAGCTTGGGTGCCGCCAGCTCGTCGGCGGCCTCCTTGCGCTGGTCGAGGATCGCGCGAGCGGCGGGCACGAGCGTCAGCATCGTGAGCAGCCCGAAGAACACGCCGAACGCCGCGACGATGCCGAAGTCCTGATTGGCGGGGATCGGCGATGTGACGTTCGTGAGGAAGCTGATGATCGTCGTGCCCGATGCCAGCCCGAGCGGCAGGAGGACGCCCCGGAGGCCCCGGCGCGCTGCCTCGGTGACGGTCGCACCTTCGGCCCGGATCTCGCGGTAGTGGGCGACCGACTGGATCGCGTAGTCGACGACCAGTCCGATCAGCATGATCGGCACCATCGTCGTGATCGAGTTCGGCAGGCCGATGATGCCGAGACCGTCGGGGCCCATCAGCCCCTGGAATCCGAACGTGCCGAGAATGGTGACGCCCAGGCCGGTCAACGTCAGGGCGACGTCGGAGCCCGACTTGAAGAAGACGAAGAGCAGCACGGCGATGACGACGAGCGCGACGACCATCAAGATCGACATCGACGACGAGGACGACTCGGCCGACTCGTCGTCGATGGTCGCGCCCGACAAGCTGCGCACCGTGAGCGGCCCGTTGACGTCCTCGACCAGCCGCGCGACGGTCAGCTCGGCGTCGTCGAGCGCGTCTGCATCGCCGAGCTCGCGGAGCTTGAGCGACGAGATCGCGAGGCCCTCGCCGTCGGCCTCGCCACTCAGGTTCGCCACGACGGGGGCGACGCGGGGGTCGGCGGTCACCGCGTCGATCTGCTGCTGGCCGACGCCGGCCAGGTCATCGACGCCGAGGGCACGCTCGTAGACCGCGGCGAGCGACACGACGGGGTCCGTCAGCGCCAGCCGTTCGGCCACCTCGGGTGTCGACACCGCAGCAGCGACGACGGCGTCGATCTGTGCGAGACCGGCGGGTGTCAGGACGTCGCCGCGGTGCAGGATCGTGATGTTGGTGAGCCCCGCCGAGTCCGGGAACGAACCCGAGAGAGTGTCCGCCGCTTCGGCGACGTCGCTGTCGTCGGGCAGGAAGACGGTGTTGTCGGCCTGCTCACCGAGGACGAGCATGCCCGATGCCAGAGCAACGGTGATGATGCCCAACCCGATCAGGGCGGCCCTCGGGCGGTCGATGACGAGCCCGGCGATCCGGTCGAAGACTGCAGACATGGCGAACTCCCTGATGGCGGTGCAGGCGGCTGGTCCCGCTCTTGTGAGAACAGTACTCTCATGTCGCGTCTATTGCGAGTGGTAATCTCATAATGTCGGGAGGCGGGCTAGAGTCGGCCCATGGACACCGCAGTACACGACGCCCGGCGAGCACCCTCATGATCGGGCTGATCGCCATCGCACGCACGATCGCCCGCGGGTGTGGCTCGCTCGTCCGCGATCCTCAGGCGCGGGGTCTGATGTTCGTCGTGCTCGGCCTGGTCTGGGGCGGTGCGTTCTTCTACCGGCAGGTCGAGGACCTGTCGTGGATCGACAGCTTCTACTTCACGATCGTCACGCTGACCACGGTCGGCTACGGCGACTTCACGCCCGAGACGACCGCCGGGAAGCTGTTCACGATGGCCTACCTGTTGATCGGCATCGGGATCGTCGTGGCGCTCGCAGGCGAGGTCGCGAGTCACCTGATCCGGGCGAACACCGAGCGTCGCGCCGAACGCACCGGCGAGGCCTGACGCAGCGGGGGTGCCGTCGCGCCGTCAGGCTGGCTGGGTCGTCTCGGGTGGCCCGAGGCATTCAAGTCGGGCGGTGAAGCCGATGTACTGCCACATCATGTGCGGGCCGTCGCGCCAGCGCTTGACCTCGATCGGCATGCCGGCCGGACGGAGCACGTGGACCCCATCCTCGTACGTGGCGACCACGTGGATCTCGGTGGCCTTGTCGAACTCGGCGACGTCGTGCACGCCGTTGGCCTCGGTGCCGTCGCAGCGCATGTCGTGGATGACGCCACCGCCGGTGACGACCAAGCGATCGGCCGCCTGCTCGACGCGCTGGACGTGGCCGACGCCGGGATGGCCGGGTTGCAGTTCGCCGTCGACCGTGACGTCGATGGTCCGCCAGAGCCCTCGGAGGTCGGGCGCACCCTCGACCAGTTCGTCGGCACACCCGGCCAGCACCGGCTCGGGCCACTCGGTCCAGCCGCCCGCCGGCGTGTGGGCGACCGGAATCTCGTCGACGCGCCGGGTGGTCATGGCGTCAGCAACCTGGTGAGGGCCGTCACCCAGGTGCGGCGGAGCTGGGCCGGGCTCCGCTCGTGATCGTGGCGGGCCTGGTCCCACGACTCGAACGAGGTCAGCGTGGCGATGATGGTCACCATGTCGTCCCGGGCTGCGGGCGTGAGACGAGCGAGCTCGTCGTCGAAGTGCCGGCGCACCTGGTCGGCTCGTTCGGCACGGAGCCGGTGGAGCGTGTCGTCGACCGCAGCAACTTCGGCGGCACGCCAACGAGCCAGCCTCGCGATCGGCGCGACGGTCTCGTACAGCGTCACACGCGCGTCGACGAACACCGCGATACGGGCGCCGACGTCTCCGTCGCGGGCATCGGGGATGTCGAACAGGTGGGCGTAGCGCTCGATGTAGCGGTTCGTGGTCTCCTGCCGGAGGTCGTCGAGCGTCTCGAAGTACCGGAACAGCGTGGCCATCGAGATGCCGGCCCGCTCGGCGACCAGCTCGGCCGGAGGCGGGGAGTGGCCCTCGAAGACCAGGTCGATCATCGCGTCGATCACGGCGACGCGGCCGCGCTCGCGGCGGGCCCGGCGACCGTCGGTCACCGGGACGTCTGCACTCCTTGCGGCCTGAACGTCCATCGCCGATCACCGTACCAAGGTCGTCTCGGTATTGATAGTCAAACTCTCACGAGTTATGGTCGCGGCGTCCGAGGGGAGGATGCATGTCAGGACCGAAGTCGACGTTTCACGGAACGATCGGCCGCACGCTCGCGGAGTCCGAGCCGTGGTACGACGAGCCGCCGCACCCGGGCGACGACGCGCCGAACGTCGTGCTGGTGCTGCTCGACGACACCGGTTTCGCCCAGTTCGGCTGCTACGGCTCGGACATCGACACGCCCCACGTCGACGCCCTCGCGGCGAACGGTCTGCAGTTCACGAACTTCCACGTCACGCCGCTGTGCTCGCCGACCCGTGCCTCGCTGCTGACCGGGCGCTCACAGCACACGGTCGGCATGCGCTCGGTCTCGAACGTCCAGACCGGCTTCCCGCACCAACTCGGCCACATCTCGAACCGCGCCGCGACCGTTGCCGAGGTGCTCGGCGCCGAGGGTTACGCAACGTTCTGTACCGGTAAGTGGCACCTGGCGCCGATGGAGCACTGCTCGCAGGCCGGACCGTTCGACCAGTGGCCGCTCGGCCGCGGGTTCGACCGCTTCTACGGCTTCCTCGAGGGCGAGACCGACCAGTTCCACCCCGAGCTCGTCTGCGACAACCACTCGATCGAGGCGCCCGGCAGGCCCGAGGACGGCTACCACGTCAGCGAGGACCTGATCGACCAGCTGCTGCTGATGATCAGCAACAGCAAGGGCATCCGCCCCGACCGACCCTTCTTCGCTTACCTGCCGTTCGGCGCCACCCACGCACCGCACCAGGCACCGGCCGACCATCTCGCCAAGTACCGCGGCGCCTTCGACGAGGGCTGGGACGTGGTGCGGCAGCGCTGGTACGAGCGGCAACTCGAGACCGGCGTCATCCCCGCCGGCACCCAGCTCGCGCCGCGCAACCCCGGGGTCGAGGCGTGGGACGACCTGCCCGAGAACCAGCAGCGGCTCGCCGCCAGGCTGCAGGAGGCGTTCGCCGCGTTCCTCGACCACACCGACGACCAGATCGGCCGGCTCGTCGAGGGCCTTCGGTCGCTCGGCGAGCTCGACAACACGCTGATGATCGTCCTCGCCGACAACGGCGCCTCGCAGGAGGGCGGGCCGTTCGGAGTGATGCACGAGATGAAGTTCTTCAACGGCATCCTCGAGACGCCCGACGAGGCGATCGACCGGATCGACGACATCGGCGGACCGCACAGCCACACCAACTACCCGTGGGGGTGGGCGCAGTGCGGCAACAGCCCGTTCAAGTGGTACAAGCAGAACACCCACGAGGGCGGTGTGCACGTCCCGATGATCGTGCACTGGCCCGCCCGGATCCACGGTGACCATGCCGGCACCAAGCGCGGCCAGTTCGTCAACGTCGCCGACATCGTGCCGACGATCTACGAGTTGCTGGGCGTCACGCCGCCGCAGACGTTCAAGGGCCTCGAACAGCTGCCCGTCACCGGCCACTCGTTCGTACCGGTCATCGACGACGCCGACGCACCGGCCACCAACACCGTCCAGTACTTCGAGATGGCAGGCAGCAGGGCGCTCGTGAGCGGCAACTGGAAGGCCGTCTGCAAGCACACCCAGGGCGCCGACTACGACGCTGAACCGTGGGAGCTGTACGACCTGAGCGTCGACTTCTCCGAGTGCCACGACCTCGCCGAGGCCGAGCCCGAGAAGCTGCACGAGCTGGTCGACCTCTGGTGGAGCGAGGCCGGGTGGCACGGGGTGCTGCCGCTCGACGACCGCATGGGCACGCTCTTCGCCAGCCGCTTCCGCGACCGCTCACCACACCCGGCCGGCCGGCGGTACGTGTACCGGCCGCCGATGTCGCCGATCGCCACGCAGGCCGCGGCAGCGATCGGTGGCCGCAGCTTCGACCTGACGGCGCAGGTCACCCGCGCTGCCGGTGACGACGGCGTCCTGTACGCCACCGGGACGCAGAATGCCGGCATCTCGGTCTTCGTCCAGGACGACCGACTGGTCGTCGACTACAACGCGTTCGACGACCACACGATCCTGTCCTCCAACATCGTCGTGCCCGCCGGCGAATCGGCACTGACGGTGAAGGTCCGCCGTGGCGACGACTGGGCCGGGTCGCTGGCCCTCGAGGTCGACGGGCAGCCCGCCGGCGCCGCCACGCTGCCGCTGTTCATGCGGATGATGTCGTCGGTCGGCGCCAGCGTCGGCTACGACAACGGTTCGCCCGTCTCGCAGCGCTACAGGGCGCCGTTCGCGTTCTCGGGCACGCTGCACGAGGTCGTCATCGAGCTGCGATCGCGACAGGACCTCGAGGCCGAGGCGCAGGCGACCGTGGCGACGGCGACCGCGGAGATGCACCGGCAGTGATCGCCATCACGCTGCTCGGTACCGGCAGCCCGATCCCCAGCCCCGACCGCGCCGGGCCGTCGACCCTGATCACCGCCGGCAGCGGCACCGACGCCGAGCACTACCTCGTCGACGCGGGCCGTGGCGTGCTGATGCGCATGGCGGCCGTCGGTGTCGGTGCACCGAATCTGGCGGCGGTGCTGATCACCCACCTCCACAGCGATCACATCACCGACCTCAACGACGTCATCACCACACGCTGGGTCATGACGTTCGAACCGACACCGCTCACGGTCGTCGGGCCGGTCGGCACGCAGGCCGTCGTCGACCATCTCCTCGCATCACTCGGCCCCGACATCGCGTACCGGATGGCCCACCACGACGACCTCGACCACCCGCCGCCGGTGACGGTGGTCGAGGTGGCCGACGGGCCGGTCGAGCTGCCCGGTCATGCCGACGGAGCGGTCCGGATCCGCTGCGCGCCGACCGACCACAGGCCGGTCGAGCCGAGCGTCGGCTACCGCTTCGACCACGCCGGTGCGTCGGTCGTGGCGGCCGGCGACACCGTGCCGTGCGATGGTCTCGACGAGCTGTGCGACGGCGCCGACGCGCTGGTCCACACCGTCATCCGCAAGGACATCATCGAGAACCTGCCGCTCCAGCGCATGCAGGACACGCTCGACTACCACTCGTCGCCGGCCGAGGCGGCGCAGACTGCGGCGCGCGGCGGCGTCGCCACGCTCGTCCTGACCCACTACGTGCCACCGATCTCGCCCGGGGACGCCGGCGACGACTGGCGGGGGCTGGCCGCCGAGCACTTCGACGGCACGGTCGAGATCGGCGACGACCTCCACCGCGTCGAGGTCGCCGGCTCGGGTGCGCTGTGACCACCGTCGAACGAGCCGCTCACCTCGACGCCCCGCCGGCCGAGGTCTGGGGCGTGCTGGCCGACTTCGCCGCGATCAGCTCGTGGGCGCCGAACGTCGACCACTCCTGCCTCCTCACCCACCAGGCCGACGGCGTCGGCGCCGTGAGGCGGATCCAGAGCGGCCGGATCACGCTCGTCGAGACGGTGACGGTCTGGGAGCACGAACGGGCGATCGGCTACACGATCGACGGTCTGCCGCCGAGGATCCGGTCGGTCATCAACACGTGGCGACTCTCGCCGAGCGGCTCGGGCACCGCGGTCCGACTCACGTCCGAGGTCGACGCCGGCCCGCGGCCGCCCCAGCAGCTGCTCGCGCGGGCGGTGGGCCGCCGGCTGGCACGCGCCTCGGATCAGATGCTCACGGGCCTCGCCGTGCGTGTCGCCGGTGTCGCCGGCAGATCGGCGGCGACAGGGAGCGCGCCATGACACCCGAACGACCCGACGTCGTGATCCTCATGACCGACGAAGAGCGCGCCGCGCCCCCATACGAGACCGACGAGCTCGCGGCCTGGCGCCGCGAGGCGCTGCCCGGTGCAGCGTGGTTCGACGAGCACGCCGTCAACTTCCAGCGCCACTACACCGGATCGCTGGCCTGCGTGCCGAGCCGTCCGACCCTCTTCACCGGTCACTACCCCGACCTGCACGGCGTCACCCAGACCGACGGGCTCGGGAAGACCGCCGACGACTCCCGCCTCCGCTGGCTGCCGGAGGGCGAGGTGCCGACGCTCGGCAACTGGTTCCGCGCCGCCGGCTACGACACGCACTATGACGGCAAGTGGCACATCTCCCACGCCGACCTGCACGACGAGACCGACCGGCGCATCCGCACCAACGACAGTGAGGGCAACGTCGACGCAGCCGCCGTCCAGCGCTACCTCGACGCCGACCCGCTCGCGCCGTACGGGTTCTCGGGTTGGGTCGGTCCCGAGCCGCACGGCGGCGCCGTCGCCGACTGCGGACTCCGCCGCGACCCGCTGATCGCCGCCCGCGTCGTCGACTGGCTGGAGGACCGCTACGCACGCCGGCGTGCCGGCGAGGAGGCGGCCCTCCGGCCGTTCCTGCTGGTCACGAGCTTCGTCAACCCGCACGACATCGTGCTGTTCCCGGCGTGGGTCCGCCGGGGCAGCCCGCTCGAGCCCTCACTGCTCGACCCGCCGCCCGTGCCCCCGGCTGCGACGGCCCACGAGGATCTCGCCAGCAAGCCCGCAGCACAGATCGCCTACCGCGAGACCTACCCCTCTGGCTACGGCGTGGCGCCGGCGGTCGCCCGGGCGTACCGCAAGAACGCCCAGCGGTATCGCGATCTCTACTACCGGCTCCACGCCGAGGTCGACGGCCCGCTCGACCGGGTCCGCCGGGCGGTCACCGAGCACGGTTCCGAGTCGGCGGTCGTCGTCAGGACGTCCGACCACGGCGACCTGCTCGGCGCGCACGGCGGCCTCCACCAGAAGTGGTTCACGCTCTACGACGAGGCGACCCGAGTCCCGTTCTCCATCGCCCGTGTCGGCCGGGCTGCGACGGCGGGCCGCCGCATCGACGGCGCACCCACCTCACACGTCGACGTCGTGCCGACGTTGCTCGCCGCGGCCGGCATCGACGAGGCCGCGACGGCCGACGTGCTCCGCCGGGACTTCAGTGAGGTGCATCCGCTCCCGGGGACGGACCTGATGCCCGTCGTCGACGGCGCCACCGACGCCGACCGCGACCGCGCCGTCTACCTGATGACGCGCGACAACGTCCTCGAGGGCGACTCGGGAGCATCTGCGATGGCCCGCCGCCTCGGTCGGACCGACAACCCGCCCCCGCCGATGCGGATCCGTGTCCCCGCACACGTCGGCTCGAACTTCGAGGGTCTCGTCCACCGGGTGCCACCCGAAGCCGGAGGCGCCGGCCACCTGTGGAAGCTGGTGCGCACGTTCGACGACCCGGCCGCATGGACCGAACCGGGGGTGCGCCACCTCGCCGCCAACGGGCCCGGAGGCGACCGGTACCGGACCGCCGCGCTGCCCGACCAGTGGGAGCTGTACGACCTCGACGACGACCCGATCGAGGCGGTCAACCGTTGGCACGACGAGTCGGCCCGCGACGTGTTCGACCACCTGCGCGCCGTACTGAAGGAGGAGCGGGCGCGAGCGGTCCCGGAACGCAACACGCCGTGGCCGTACGTCCCGCGCCGACCGACCGGGGTCCCACCGTCGAAGCGCCCGCCACCGCCTGCCCGCCTGCTCCGCAAGGTGCTGCAGCGAATTGGGCTGCACCCCGACGACGCCGAAGCGGTCGAGTTCGATCTCGCCGGCCGGCGCGCCCTCGTCGTCGCCACGAACACGGCGGTGATGGACGTCGGCAAGCCGACCGGCGTGTTCGCCAGCGAGATGACGGTGCCGTACTACGCATTCCTCGACGCCGGCATGGACGTCGATGTGGCGAGCCCGCTCGGCGGCGTGATCCCCGTCGACCCGATGTCGCTCAAACCCGCGATCCGCACCGAGCAGGACGACCGGTTCCTCGCCGACGACCGGCTCCGCAACAAGGTGACCGACTCGCTGGCGATCGGCGATCTCGACATGGTCGACTACGACCTCGTGTTCCTCGCCGGTGGATGGGGCGCGGCGTTCGACTTCGGATTCTCCGAAGCGTTGGCCGAGCAGATGACCGAGGCGAACGCCGTCGGCGCGATCATCGGCGGCGTCTGCCACGGTCCACTCGGCCTCCGCAACGCGAGGGGAGCGGACGGCGCTGCGCTCGTACGTGGCCGCAGGGTCACGGCGGTGACCGACAAGCAGGTCCGCGAGCTCGGGATCGATGCGACGCCGCACCATCCCGAGACCGAGCTCCGCGCGATGGGTGCCGAGTTCGAGAGCGAGACCAGGTTCCGCGACCCGCTCGCCAACCACTGGGTCGTCGACGGCAACCTCGTGACCGGCCAGAACCAGAACGCCGGGCCGATGGTGGCCCGCGAGATGATGCGACGCCTGCAGGAAGGAACGCCATGAGCACCGACGAACCCCGCTACGGCCGAGTCGACCGCGACTACGCGATCAAGCTGGCCACGATGCCACCCGACGACGACGGTCCGGTGTGGATGGTCAACCTCATGAAGTACCGCGAGATCGCTGCGTACGAGGACGGCCGCGAGGCGACCATCACCGGTCAGGAGGCCGATGACCTGTACTCGCCGACCGAATCGCTCCGGGCGGTCGGCGCGGAGGTCGTGTTCTTCGGTGACGTCGATCAGCACCTGCTCGGCGACGGTGTCGAGTGGGATCGCGTCGCGGTCGTCAAGTACCCGACCCGCCGGTCGTTCATCGAGATGCAGTCACGGCCCGACTTCCAGGAGAAGCATCCTCACAAGGAGGCGGGCATGGAACAGACCTTCGTCATCGGGTGCCAGCCGATGATGTCGCCCGACCCGCCGGCTGACGTCGAACTGCCCGACTGGGCCGACGTGCCCCACCCGCCCACCGCCGACGACGGCCCGGCGATGGTGCTCCACGTCATCCGCTACCACGACACCGAGGCCGCCGACCGGACGCCGCCCCACATGGAGGCGTACCAATCGGCCGCCGCCGAGGTCGCGCTGCGACACGGCGTGAGGATCTCGGCTTGGTTCGCCGCCGAGGGCACGATCGTCGGCGACGGTCGCCAGTGGCACCAGGTGCGCTGCAACCTGTTCCCGAGCAAGGCAGCGTTCATGGCGGTCGTCGCCGACCCCGATCGACTCGCAGCTCAGCACGATCACCGTGAGGTCGCGATCGCCGACACCTACGCCATGGTGGTCCGCCCCACGATCAACCAGCTCGCCGAGTCGTTGGTCTGACGCGCCGGCGTCAGGTGATCAGATTGATGGTGCGAGCCATGCGGCTCGTCGCAGACGCGTTCGCGCGCCCGTTCGTTCGAGGAGTCGCTCGGCGGGAATCGTCAGCATCAGGTCGACGGCGAACGCGCCGTCCTCGGTCTCGATCCGCCAGGGAAACGGAACCCCGTCGGGTGGCGCCACGATCTCAGGGGCGACCAGGACGCGGCCGGAGAGCTGTGCGAACCGCGAACTCGATGCGACCATCACGCGGTGCCGCTGCTCGTCGTTCAGCTCGGCGAGGTAGATGTCGCCGGGCTCGCTCATCGGAGTCTCATCTGATGCGGCGGAACGCCCGATCGACCGCCGCTCCGGCCTGTTCGCGTCGTTCGCGCTCTGCAGCCGGGAGATCCCGCCGCCACGCTGCAGCGGCTTCCGCCTCGGCCCAGAAGCGGTCCGCTTCGAGTGCGTCGAGGGCTTCGACGACAGTGTCCTCGTAGGTCGCCCCGCCGAGCTCTCGAAGGCGTTCTTGCGTCTCGACGCTCACCTTGATCGTCGTCTACATCTACCCGGAGTATGCCGCTCTCGCCGACGGCGGCAGGCCCCGGAGGCGTGGCCGCGACCGGGGCCCGTCACCCGTCGGCTCAGCTCATGCCGCCGTCGACGACGAGCTCCGTCCCGGTGACGAAGCTGGCGTCGTCGGACAGCAGGAACGCGGTCGCCGAGGCGATCTCGTCGGCGCTGCCGAAGCGGCCAAGCGGCACCTGGTCGAGGATCTGCTCGGCGAACCCCTGGATCTCCTCCTCGCTCAGCCCGGTCGCCGAGAAGAAGCCGGTCTCGATCGGACCGGGGCTCACTGCGTTCACGCGGATCTGGCGCGCAGCGAGCTCGTTCGAGAACACCTTCATCGCCGAGCGGACCGCTCCCTTCGTCGCCGCGTAGATGCCGGCGCCGGGCATGCCGACGTCGTTCACGATCGAGGTGTTCAGCACGACCGCACCGCCGTCGGCGACAGCCGGTTCGAGCGCCCTGAGCTGGAGCAACGGTCCGCGCACGTTCACGCCGAACTGGCGGTCGAACTCCTCTGACTCCAGCGCCTGGATCGGCTGGAACGCGCCGAGCCCGGCATTGAGGAACACGCCGTCGACGCTGCCGCCGAACACCTCGTCGACCGCAGCACGCAGCGCGTCTGCGGCGGCAGGGTCTGCCGAGTCGTTGGCGATTGCGGTGACGCCGTCGATCTCGTTGACCTCGGCGAGCCGGGCCTCGTCGCGCCCGGTGACGAGCGCCTGGCCGCCTTCGGCGACGACCCGCTTCGCGGTGGCGAGCCCGATGCCGCTGGTGCCGCCCGTGATGACGACCTTCTTGTCCTGGAACCTGTTCATCTTGGTGTCACTTTCTGTTGGGGGTGGGTTCAGCATTGGGAAACGATCGTTTCCCAATGAGATCGTGTTGGAGGGAGCGTGCGAGCGTGGTCATGCGGCTCAGCCCGCCCTGTCGAGGGCACTCAGCGCCATGTCGAGGATGTCGCGGGCCTCGTCGCGTCGGATGCCCTTCCGGGCCTCGACCTGCACGCCGTTGACCGCGGTCGTGAGCAGTCGTGCGCCCCGTTCGGGATCGCAGTCGAGCTGGCCGTCCGCCACCGCGTTGGCGAGTGCCCGGCGGACGGCCGCCCGCAGCTTCCGATCGTGCGCCCGAAGGCGTCGACGCACCGGCTCATCGGTCGCAGCCAGCTCCATGGCGACACCGACGGCGTAGCAGCCGCGCGTCGGCGAACGATCGCCGGCTCGGGTCGCAACGACATCGAGATAGGCGTTGATGCCGTCGAGCGGGGTGGGCCCTGACTCGAGCACGTCGATCGTCGCGGCCAGTCCCTCATCGAGGTACGTGTCGAGGGTTCGATGGCAGAGCGCCGCCTTGTTCTCGAACGCCTTGTAGATGCTGCCGACCGACAGCCCTGTCGCCTCGCTCAGGTCGGAGATCGACGTGGCGGCGATGCCGTTCGCCCAGAAGGCGTCGCGGGCCAGGTCGACCACCTGCTCCTCGTCGAACTCCCGCGGGCGTCCCATGTCGGTAGTCAACCCGGTTCGGGAACGAATATTTCCAAACCGCCCGGACTTCTCGGGCTGCTCGAGCTCTGCGGGGTAGCGGGGCCAGCTACGGGGTCGCCGACGGGTGGTGCCCTGCGCCCTCCCACTCGTCCCAGAACTCGGCCGACCGCCGACCGGCGGTCCCGTCGCTGAATGCCGGATCGAGGAGCTTTGCGGGGTGGCGCCCGTCCGCATGGCCCATGAAGGGCGGGTGGATCGAGTAGCCGAGCAGTTGCTGAACCCGCTCGGAGTAGCGCATCGCCATCTCCCGGCGGACCGACAGCATGAACGTCTCCTGTGGCCGGGCCCACGGCGCGCAGTACTGGGGCGTGATCGCGAGCCGGTCGCCGGCGGACCGGTTGGCGCCACCTCGGTGGAGCGTCGTGCCGAGAAAGACGACCGCCGAACCGGCCGGCATCTCGACCACCACGGCGTCATCGGGGTCGTGCGTCGCCTCGGCGCCCCACTTGTGGCTCCCGGGGATCACCTCGGTGGCGCCGTTGTCGGCGGTGAAGTCGTCGATCGCCCAGATCGTCGACACCGAGTAGGAGGGCCGCGGCAGCGGGATCGTGACGAACGCATCGTCGTAGTGCCACGCCTGCGCGGTCTCGCCGGGGTGGAGCTGGATCGCCAGGCACGCCGACAGCAGGTAGTTCGTCTCCATGACCGCATCGAGCAGCGGGAGGATCCGTTCGTTCGCGACGAGCTCGGCGACGGCGGGCGCCTTGTCGAGGAGTGCATAGACCCGCTCGCTCGCCAGGCCCTCGAACTCGTTGCGGCCGGGATACTCGCCCTGGAGGTACGGGTCGAGTTGTTCGCGAACCGCCGTGAGCGTGCTCGACGAGATTGCGTTCGGCACGACGACGTACCCCTCGTCACGCAGTTGCTCGAGTTCGGTAGGCGACGTCATGCGGGAGATCGTCGCGTGATCGCCGGCTCTCCGCCGAGCCGGTCAGCCGGCCGAGCCGCTGATACTCCCCTCGATGCTGAGCGCCCGCTGACGGTTGAGCCGGTCGATCAATTGCGCGCCCATCGCGGCTGCCGGTGTCAGGCGAGCGCCACGATCGCTTCGTGCTCGATCGTCGCCACCGGGGCGTCGTCGGCGAGGATCCGGATGTCGACGAGTGCCCGCTCGCCGGCGCGGGAGTCGAAGCGGTCGACCAGCGTCGACTCGACGCGGAGCAGCGCGCCGTCGCCGGCGACGCCCTCGTGGAAGATGCGGCTGCGGGTGTGGACCCACGGCCCGGTCACGAGGTTGTGCTTGAACACGGTGTTCGAGAGGTTGGCCCACACGACTGGGTGCACGATGTGCTGCTCCGCGTAGATGCCGAGGCCGTCGCCCGCCCGCGTGCCGTAGGTTCGTTGCGCCTCGGTCAGCCGGAGCTCGATGTCGGGGAATCGCTCGCCGTCACGAATCGGGGGAGCGTCCGCCCGCTCCCACAGTTCGAGCGACGCCTGCACGTCGTCGCCCACCCGTCCTTCGACGATCGGCCCCGCGTCGCCTGCGGCGATCACGCAGTCGACGCGATCGCCGTCGCAGACCGGGCGGCGGAGCCGGAGCTCGCCGCCGCCGTGGCCGAGCCACGCCGTCCCCCATGCCGCCATCGGCGGATGGGTGAGGTAGGCGTACACGGACGTGCCGGCGACGAGGGCGCGCTCGAAGCCGGCGGCCCGCGCACCCGCGTCGGTGTGGACCGCGTTGTCGCTGTGCTCGGGCAGGTTGATCGCCGTGGTCGACCACGACTGGAGCCCGCTCATCACCCCTCCCGGCGCGGCCTACCGCCAGCGCGCCGCACCCTCGCCCGAGATCTCGTCGAGCGCCACCGGCCGGTCGGCGAGCGCCATCATGATCGCCTCGGCCGGGCCGGTGATCTCGGCGCCGTCGCCGAACGCCCAGTCGATGTCGGACGGCGCGAGCTTCACGCCGTCGAGCGGCTTGCGATCGACCAGCGTGGTGGCGTGCTTGTGCGTCGTGAGGAAGTCGAGCGCATCGCGCAGCGTGTCGGGGCTCAGCGAGCCCTCGAGGCCGAGCGGTCGGCGCACGTCCTGCGTGTGGATCGCCATGTCGGTCAGCGTCATCTCTTCGGGGAACATCGGCAGCGGCGCGGACTTCGTGGCCTTCGCCCGGAGCTCGGCGATGACGTCGGCGACCGGTCGGTCGAGTTGGGTCCGGGCCATCGTCTGCGATGCCCGGCCGAAGTCGCCGCGGCTTCTGGCGACCGTGAACATGAACCGCGGCAGGCTCGTCGCCACGAAGCTCGTGACGTGACACAGCACGCCGCGCGCCGTCCACGCGTCGCACAGCGACTGCTGCTCGAGTTGCTCGGGTGAGAGCCCCTCGACCATGTCGGCGAAGTCACGCCGCAGCGCTCCGACGCGGTCCCACTCGGCCATCTCGATCCCCCGATCGTCTCGTCGAACTGATGTGCTCGAACGGGGAGGCACAGTAACCGTCCGATCGGGCGGCTGGAAAGGGCGGCGGCGTCCGCACCTTCACTCGAGGTCGATCGCCGCCGCCTGCAGCCGCTGGATCACCGGCTCCATGGCGCCGCAGTCGCACCGCTCGACGCTCGGGCAGGTGCACACGATCGACGCGGCCATCATGTCGCGAGCGAGCCCCAGGCGCTCGATCTGCTCGTCGATCGCGGCGACGCGCTGCCGTGCGATCTCGCGGGTCCGCTGCCGCTCCGGACTCGCATCGGTGACGACCTCGGCGATCTCGTCGAGGCTCAGACCGGCGACGCGGCAGAAGCGGATGACCATCAACCGCATCAGCACGTCGGGCCGATAGCGGCGCTTGCCGCCTTCCCGCTCGGGCGGTTCGATCAGGCCGCGTTGCTCGTAGTAGCGCAACGTCGTGATGGGCGTGGTCGAGAGCTGCGCCAGCTCGCCGATCGACAGCCGTCCGCCCGTCCCGTCACCGCTCAGCAACTGTTCACCGATTCGTTCGAAACTAGCGGTTGACCTTGACCCGGGTCGAGGTCGTACGGTCGAGCGATGACCGAGGTCGCCGAGCAGCAATCGAGGACGACAGCGGGTCGACGTTCGCTCTGGACGCGCACCGTCGGGTCGCTGTCGTCGCGGCAGGTGAACCTGTTGCTCGCCGCTGCCACGTCCGGCGCCGTTGTCACCGGACTCGTCTCATGGGCGGTCGGCACCGGCTGGAGCCGGTGGTGGACGGCACTGCACGCAACGTGCGGCGTGCTCGTGGTGGTGCTCGCCCCGGCCAAGGCCCGCCGATCGGTGCGCGCCGGCATGAGGCGCCGCCGCCCGACCCGCTGGATCTCGGTGGCGTTCGGCGTGATCGTCATGGCGACCGTCGCGCTCGGCTTCGCACACTCGACGGGCGTTTGGACGGGCGTCGGGTACTGGACGTCGCTGTGGACGCACTTCCTGCTGGCGTTCGCGTCGGTGCCGCTGCTGGTGTGGCATCTCTGGTCGCGGCCGGTTCGCCCGAAGGCGGTCGATCTCGATCGTCGGCTGCTGATCGGCGGTGGTGCCGCTGCCGCAGCTGCGGCCGTCACCGTCGCAGCGGTCGAGGGCGCCGTCCGTGTGGTCGGTCTCGACGGAGCCGAACGCCGGTTCACCGGTTCCCACGAGATCGGCTCGTTCGATCCGGACGTGATGCCGACGGTGTCGTGGATCGACGACAGGGCGCCCGCCACACGGCCCGAGGACTGGGAGCTGCGCGTCGACGGCCTGCTCGTCCCGCTCGACGATCTGCGATCCAGCGCCAGACCGGTCGACGCCGTGCTCGACTGCACCGGCGGTTGGTGGAGCGAGCAGCGATGGGACGTCGTGCCGATCTCGGAGCTGCTGGCCGGCGATGCGGCGAGCTTCGACGTGATGTCGGCCACCGGCTACGCCCGCCGATTCCCGATGCGCGATGCCGAGTCGGTCTTCGTGGCGGTTGGCTACGACGGACGTCGGCTCCGCCGCGGCCACGGAGCTCCTGTCCGGATCGTGGCGCCCGGTCGACGGGGGCCGTGGTGGGTCAAGTGGGTGGTGTCGATCGAGCCGACCGACCGCCCCTGGTGGTTCCAGCTGCCGTTCCCGCTGACCTGACCTGATCCGAAACGCGCCGGCCAGCGACGGCGTTCATAGCTGATACGCCGTACAGGGCATAGCGAAGAAGATGTTGTCGCCGCTAGGCTGGCGGGATGGTGAGGTCGACGGCGGTCACCGCCCATCGCAGCCCGGCGGCCGATCTGATCGTGCGGGCCCGCCGCGACGCCGGGCTGACCCAGACGGCGCTCGCCGCGCAGCTGGGCACCACCCAATCGGTGGTCTCGCGATGGGAACGTGGCCACGACGAGCCCCGCCTCACCACGCTGGCGTCCATCCTCCAGGCGTGCGGGCTGCGGCTCTCGCTGACGGTCGAACCCGACGACGTCGACCGGGCCCAGATCCGCCAGCAGCTGGAGATGACGCCGGCACAGCGGTTGGCGTCGGTGGTCAACGTCGGGAGGGCCGTCGCGTCGGCCCGGAAGGTCGGCTGATGCCCGCACCGTTCGACCCCTCGTGCATCTTCGGCGTGCTCGCCGAACACGACGTCGACTACGTCCTCATCGGCGGGTTGGCCGCGGTGCTCCGAGGTTCGACGGCGATGACCAACGATGCCGACATCGTCCCGGCACACGAGCCGGGCAACCTCGAGCGGCTGAGTGCGGCGCTCGTCGATCTTCGCGCACGGCTGCGCGTCGAGGACACGCCGAGCGGCATCGAGTTCGATCCGCACCCCGCCCTGATCGCCTCGATGGCGATGCTCAACACGACGACTCGGTGCGGCGACCTCGACCTCACGTTCGCGCCGCCTGCGCTCGACGACTACGGCTCGCTCGTCGAGAACAGCGACGTGTTCGACATCGAGGGTCGACTCGTTCGGGTCGCCGCGCTCGCCGACATCATCCGGTCGAAGCAAGCCTCCGGGCGTGCGAAGGATCGGGCCACGCTGCCCGTCCTGCTCGCGTTGCAGGAGGAGATCGACGCACAGGACGAAGCGCCGAGCTGAGCTTCCGGGGCGAGATCGACTACACCGGTGCGGATGAGGTTGTCTGACACGTTGCTCGACATGAGGTTGCCCGAGAGGAGCTGGTCATGAGCCGCCGGATCGAATCCGTCGCCGTCCTCGGTTGCGGCACGATGGGGTCGGGGATCGCCGCCGCCAGCGCCGCGGCCGGCTGCCGGGTGTTGATGCTCGACGTCGACGCCGAGGCGGTCGAGCGCGGGCTGCAGGCCGTCGATGACGAGCATCGCGCGCTCATCACGACCGGCACGTTCGACGACGATCTCGCCGCCATCGCCGACTACGACTGGATCTGCGAAGCGATCGTCGAGGACCTCGACACCAAGCGCCGGCTCTTCGGCGAGGCCGAGCCGCTCCGACGAGACGGGTCCGTGATCAGCTCGAACACGTCGGGCATCCCGCTGCGCGACATCTCGGAGGGCATGCCCGAGCGATTCCAGCGTGACGTCGCGATCACCCACTTCTTCAATCCGGTCAAGGTGATGAAGCTGTTCGAGCTGGTGCCGGGCGAGCGCACCGAACCCGACGTGATCGAGGCGTTCGCCGCCTTCGGCGAGGAGCAGCTCGGCAAGGGTGTCGTGCACGCCAAGGACACGGTCAACTTCATCGGCAACCGGATCGGCTGCTTCTTCATGCTCAGCGGTCTGCACCTCGCCAAGCCGTTCCTCGCCGAGGGCGTGACGCCCGAGACGGTCGACGCCGTGCTCGGAAAGCCGGTGGGTCTGCCGCCGACCGGCCTGTACGGGCTGATCGACCTGATCGGTCTCGACGTGATGGATCTCGTCGGCAAGAACCTCGCGGTCAACTTGCCCGACGGCGACGACGGCCACGCCTACACGTCGTTCCCGGATGTCGAGCAGCGGATGCTCGAGCGCGGCCAGCTCGGCCGCAAGGCGCGGGCGCTCGGTGGCTTCGGCCGGGTGCAGAAGCTCGACGACGGCACGAAGCGCAAGGAGACGTTCGACCTGGTCGCCGAGGAGTGGCGCGACGCCGTCGAGCCCGACCTCGCTGGCGTCTCGGGCGACGTGCTCGGCGCGATCGGCGAGGTGATGTTCGACGAGTCGCTCGCCGGACAGCTCGCGTGGCAGGTCTTCGGCGGCACGCTTCGCTACACAGCAGGGCTCATCCCCGAGATCGCCGACGACGTCGTCAACGTCGACAACGCGATCCGCTGGGGGTTCAACTGGGCCCACGGCCCGTTCGAGCTGCTCGACGAGGTCGGCCCCGCCCGGGTGATCGAGAGGATCCGCGACGAAGGTGGTGCGGGTGCCGAGCTGCCGGCGATGCTCCAGGTGCTCGCCGACTCGGGTAGCGAGACGTTCTATCGGGACGGTCCCGATGGTCGTCAGTACCTCGGTCGCAGCGGCGCGTGGCACGCCGTGCCGGACTGATCTCGCAGCGAGCGCGTCCGCTGTCAGATCCTCGTCGCCGACGTCAGCCGGGCGGTGTGGTCGACACGGATGGACCCGTCGGTGGCGGCCGACAGACCTCGTGCGAGTTCGTCGAAGAGGCGCGTCCGTGTCGACGCAGGCAGCGCGGCGATCGGGGAGTGCGTCGTCGCCTCGTCGATCCAGGCGTCGATCGTCACTGTCCGGTGGTGATCGAAGGCGTGGGTCTCGGGTGCACTGAACGCCGGTCCGAGCCGCGCGGCCGTCCGGGCCTCGAGCTCCTCGTGGTCGAGCCGGATGAGTCCGAGCGACACCGCGGCGTCGAGCAGTTCGGGCGCATGGCGTCCGAACACGTCGGCGAAGACCGCTGCAACATCCGCGTCGTACCCGTACGAGTTCCAGATCATGGCCAGTCGGCCGCCCGGCCGCAGCAGTGACGCAGCCTTGTCGTAGCCGATCGCCGGGTCGATCCAGTGCCATGCCTGTGCCGACGTGACGAGGTCGAACGGCCCCGTTCCCGACCACTCCTCGAACGCCGCGACCTGGACGTCGATCCCGTGGCCGCGTGCGACGTCGGCCATGCGCGGGTCGATCTCGACGCCGACGACGTTCCAGCCGGCATCGCGCAGCAGTCGCGACAGCTGACCGGTGCCACATCCGACGTCGACCGCGCGGCCCGGCGTGTCACCGGTGAGCCAGTCGACGAGTGCTTCGGGATAGCCCGGTCGGGTCCGGTCGTAGCGCTCGGCGTCGGCGCCGAAGCCCTCCGCCCGACCGCGCTCGCCGTGGATGTCGTCCATCGCCGGCAGCGTACGGCCAGGGACCGCCGCCACCGGCGGCCGCTCCGACGGCACGACTAGCGTCGTCCCCGAATGATCCGCCCGTTCACCGACGCTGATCTCGAGGCGGTGCTCGGCGTCTGGCACCGGGCCTCGCTGGTCGCCCACTCGTTCCTCCCCGACGAGTTCTTCGACCGCGAGCGGCAGGAGATCGCCGACCTGTGGCTTCCGGCCGCGGAGACGACGGTGGCGACGACCGATGACGACCACGTGGCCGGGTTCGTGTCGATGCTCGGCAACGAGGTCGGGGCGATCTTCGTCGACCCCGACCGGCAGCGCGAGGGAGTCGGTCGGGCGCTGCTGGACGCCGTGAGCGCCTCGCGGCCGTGCCTCGTGCTCGACGTGTTCGAGGCGAATGCGATCGGTCGCCGGTTCTACGAGGCGTACGGCTTCGAGGTCGTCGACCGGCACCTGAACGACGAGATCGGACACTGGGAGCTGCGCCTCCGATTCGAGCGCTGACGCTCCCACCGACCGAGTCGTCGAACTCAGCACGTTGCGCGCTGCCGTCTCCGTGCAGGCCGAGGCCGCCCGAGATCGCTCCGGGGCCCAGATGCTGCAATGGCGATGGGGCGGCGTGCGTCACGCCGCGGTTCGTCGCCGGTTGCGTGCTGCGCCCGGCGTTGGCGCCGGCCGGCCAGGTCGGGGCGACATCGGGCGAAGACGTTGCCGTCGGGTTGGTGGATGGAGAGCAGCCGATCGTCGGCCAGCTCGAGTCGCCAGCCGCCTTCGTGGACCACATGGTGATGCCTCGAACAGAGCGGTATGAGGTTGATCGTCACGCACCACGTGGCCATGTTCGCCACCTGGCACAGTGCTCCATGACCCGGCGATCAACGGCCGGCCTTCCGCTGCTACGCGTCCGGTCGGCAGATCGAATGGCTCGCGCGCGGCGCGGACGCACTGTGGTCTCGTGTCACGATGAGGTGGTGAGCGGGATGCCGGGTGCTGAGCAGGCGGGCTCGGCGTTTGGTGTCGCCATCGAGAAGCGCCTTCGGCGGAAGGCGATGGCGGCGCACTGGGGTGGCATTCTGATTCCCTGGTGGTGGCCGATGCTCGCCCGGCAGAGCCAACCCAGCCCCGGTTTCGTCGACGACCACCGTCGGGTTGCCCAGCGTGTTCAGGGCGCGTACTTGCTGGCGACTTGGCTGGCGGGCGTCGTGGCCATCGTCGTCCAGTTCCAGCCGGTCGTCTCACTGGTTGCGTTGGCGCTTCTGTTCTTCGCCTTGTGTGTCGTCGAGGTGCGGTTCGCCCGGCGCGCAGCCCACGGACAATCTGTTCTTCTCGTCGGTTGGCTACGAGTGCGCGTGCTGAGCGGTGCCCAAGACGAGACGACGCACTGAAGTCCTGGGTTCCAAGGGAGGGCGTCGGAGGCGCAGCCAGCGTCACTCGACCGTGGGCGTGCGAGAGCCCCGGTGGTGTTCAGTTCGGGGCTGGGGCGGCGCGCGTCACGCTGCGGTTCGTCGGCGCGTTCGCTGGTCGGCGATGTCGGGTCGACATCGGGTGAAGAGCGTGCCATCGGGTTGGGTGATGGTCAGCGTCCGATCGTCGGACAGCTCGAGTCGCCAGCCGCCTTCGTGAACGACGTGGTGATGTTGGCTGCAGAGTGGCAGGAGGTTGGCCAGATCGGTGGGGCCGCCGAGCTCCCACGGGAGGATGTGGTGGATCTCGCACCGCTCGAACGCCACGTCGCAGCCGCCGAAGGCGCAGCAGCGGTAGATCGCCCGCAGCGCCCGGCGCTGGCGACGGTTGGCGTGGCGGATCGTGCGTCCCATGTCGAACGGCTTGCCGTGCTGATCGACGACGACCGGCGTGACGCGGCCGTTGCAGAGCAGCCGAGCCACCGAAGCAGGGGGCAACGCCGCGCCGTCGCTCGTCTCGCACACGCCGTGCTCGCGCAGCTCACCGGTCGTGGCGGTCTGGTCGTCGACGACCAACGTGATGTCGGCCTCGAGGGGGCGCTGCTGCTGATGCCCGCCGGCCACGAGCCGGCCGAGCGCCTCGGCCGCCAGCCGGTTGCGGTCGACCGTTCGATCGACGAACTCAGCTTCGCCCCGGCGGGAGCCCTCGGCGATCATCGACGCGACCTCGTGGTCGACGGCACCGAAGACCTGGTTGGC
The DNA here is from genome assembly GCF_030065885.1 of Ilumatobacter sp. Taxonomy (GTDB): domain Bacteria; phylum Actinomycetota; class Acidimicrobiia; order Acidimicrobiales; family Ilumatobacteraceae; genus Ilumatobacter. Next base: position 40,676 of record NZ_JASJCS010000032.1, read on the forward strand.
GAGCTCGGGATGGAATGCGAATCGGCCCTCGATCATGCCGGAGGCGGCGTTCAGCTTGCGGGAGAGGAAGGTGTCGCGCCGCTGGCGCCGGTTGCGCTAGATGCCCTGATCGCGTTCGAGCTGACGGGCGAGGTCGCGGCACGACCGGCCGAACTGCTCGGGCGTCATGCGGGTCGCGTCGGCGAGCAGGTCGTCCTCGCGGTCGAGCAGACTCGTCTTCACCTCGTCGTCGAGCTTCGCCGTCACGTTGGCGAGTGCGTCGACGTGCTCGGCCCCGACAGCGCCGGCGGAGAGTGCCTCGCCGAACGACGGCGCGGTCTCGATGGTCTTCGAGCGCCGCTCCTTGCGCTTCCCCTCGGCCGCCGAGACGCCACCGCACTTCGAGTGCAGGTCGGCCGCCGGCGCTCCGCCCGCCTCGTGCAGCTCGCCGAGCCGAGTGCTCACCTGCGCCTCGAACGCGTCGAGCCACCCCCGCAGCTGCTTGATGCCGCCGAGCAGTTCGGAACACGCACGAGAGTCGGCACCCGTGACGACCACGCCGATGAGCGACCGAAGTGTCGCAGCGGGGTCGGGAGCGGGAGACATGGAAGCTCTCTAGTCGAACATATGTTCGATCAACGTGAATTGATCTGAAGACTCGCCAAGATCTGTCCCTGCCGACCGCTGGAGCGATCTGTCCCGATCAGTCGCCGATCGCGTCGAGCTCAGGGCCCGCGGCGTCGGACGACATCGATGCCGATCGGAATCATTGCGCTCGCTGAGGGGGTTGGTTCGGTCGTGCGCACTCGCCTCGTCATCGCCCTCGGCATCGTGCTGGCTGCGTGTGGTGGCGCGCCGACGTCGACCGCACCGGAGATCCCGGCCGAGCCGGTCTTCGTCGGCGAGTTCGAGACGCTGGCCGGCGAGACGTTCGAGCTCGGTTCGTTCGAAGGCCGCGACGTCGTGTTCTGGTTCTGGGCGCCGTGGTGACCGTTTTGACGTCGTGAAGCCCCCACGGTCGTGGAGGTCCAGCAGCACTACGGAGGCGAGGTCGAGATCATCGGCATTCCCGGCCTCAGCTCCGACATCGGTTCGATGCGCGACTTCGCCGAGGCGACGGGGACCGAGGGCATCACCCACCTCGTCGACGTCGACGGCGAGCTGTGGGCGCGCTTCGGCGTCACGTCGCAGCGGACCTACGTGTTCGTCAACGACGACGGGTCGCAGCGGCGCAGCGGCTACGGCAGCCTGCCGCAGGACGTGGAGGAGCTGCTCGCGATGTAGGTGTCGGGTTCAGCTCGAGGCCGGGTTGCGGTACGCGTCGTAGAGCTCGCGGGGCCAGTAACGGGTCGGCTCGACGTTGTCGGCGTCCACCAGCTCGTCCCGGATCCGGTCGTACTCGTAGCAGTTGAGCTCGTAGACGTTGCCCCACGGGTCCATGAGGTCGAACGCCCAGCACAGGTCGAAGTCGATCAGGTCGGCTGGCGTCAGGGGTTCGCCGTTCGGGTGATCGATCCCGCACGGGAGCGAGCGAGCGAACGCGACGAAGCTGTCGGCGTCGACACTGAACGCGACGCCGGTGCGCAGCGGCTCCATCGGGTGGCCGTCGGTGGCCTCGAACAGCGCCAGCGTGGTCGCGCCGTCGTCGGCCGAGATCTGGAGCGGGCCGCCCTCGAACCCCGTCGCCCAGAAGTCGAACGCCTCCACCGGCTCGAAGCCGAGGTGCTCGGCGTACCAGCGGGCCGCCTCGGCCCGATCCGGCACCCGGATGTGTACATGGTCGAGCCGCCCCATCTTGAACACCCCTGATCCCACGTCGGCAGCGTAGATGAGGTCTCCGTCGTTCGATTGCGGTCTCGCCGTCGGAGCGGGGCTGGCAGAATCGTTCGATGGCACCCGACCCGGAGCCCAAGCGCTCGTCGAGCGGCAACCCGATCATCCCGAAGGGCGAGGGTGACGGGCCCGTGCAGCAGTACATCGCGGCGATGCCCGGGTGGAAGCGTGCCATCGGCGAGCGCCTCGACGAGCTGATCGTGCAAACGGTCCCCGACGTCCAGAAATCGGTGAAGTGGAACACGCCGTTCTACGGCGTCGAGGGCGACGGTTGGTTCCTCGCGCTGTACTGCTACGCGAAGTACGTCCAGGTGACGTTCCTCCGCGGCACGTCGCTCGACCCGGCCCCGCCCGGCCCGTCCAAGACGCAGGAGGCCCGCTACCTCAACATCCACGAGGACGACGACCTCGACGAAGCCCAGTTCGTCGCCTGGGTCGAACAGGCCAGCGAACTCCCCGGCGAGCACCTCTGAGCCCACAGCCGGGAGGCCGATCCGACGGTCAGGCGGAAACGGCGTCGAGGATCGCCCGCTTCACGGCCCTCGGGTTCTCGATCATCATCGTGTGGCCGGTGGCGGGCAGTTCGACCACCGTCGCCGACGGCAGTGCCGCAGCGAGCGCCCGGCCGCTCTTGGCGGGCGTCATCTTGTCGCCGAGACCGATCACGACCGTCGCCGGGCACGACACCGACTTGGCCGCCACCTCGGCGTTCTCGTAGGCCATGCACGCAGCGAAGTCGGTGCTCAAGACACCCGGCTTGCTGCGCTCGACCAGCGCCCTCGCACCGCCGAGCATCCACAGGCCCGGCGTCGGGTTGAGGCCGACGTGGGCCGGCTTGGCATGCGCCCACGCCGCCATGAGCGCGGCGGCTCGTGGCAGGTCGTGCTCGGCCGCATCGAGCAGCTCGGGGTGCACCGGCATGCCGGTGGCCGTGCCGCACAGCGTGACCGAGTCGACGGCGTCCGGATACCGGCTCGCCAGCTCGAGCGCGATGAACGTTCCCATCGAATGGCCGGCCAGGTGCACCTGCCCGAACCCCGCCACCTCGACGAAGCGGGCGACCCAGTCGGCCATCGCCTCGATCGAGTCGAGCGCATCACCTCCGGACCGTCCATGCGCCGGCAGGTCCACGGCCACCGCCCGGAAGCCTCGGTGGGCCAGGTACCGGGTCTGGAGCTGCCAGACCGTCGAGTCCATCCCGGCACCGTGGATCAGGAGCACCACCGGATCGTCGCCGTCGAGCTCGACGCCGCCCGTCGATGCGTGCGCCTCGACCCCGTCGACCTCGGCGATCATCGCTGGCTGGCCTTCAGTGCACGTTCGAGGTCCTCGACGATGTCGTCCGGATCCTCCAACCCGACCGAGAGCCGCACGAGGTCCTCGCTGATGCCCGCCATCTCGAGCTGGTCGGGTGTCATCTGCCCGTGCGTCGTCGAGCCCGGGTGGATCACGAGCGTCTTGGCGTCACCGACGTTCGCGAGGTGCGACGCGAGCTGAACCGCCTCGATGAACTTGCGGCCGGCGTCGCGGCCACCCCGCACCCCGAAGCTCAGGATCGCCCCTGCGCCTTTCGGGTAGAGCCGAGCGGCGAGCTCGTGATCGGGGTGTGTCGGCACCCGCGGGTGCTTCACCCACGTCACGGCATCGTTGGCCTGCAGCATCTCGAGCACGCGGTCGGTGTTCTCGACGTGGCGCGCCATCCGCAGCGGCAGCGTCTCGATGCCCTGCAGCAGCGTGAACGCATTGTGTGGGCTCATGCACGCACCGAAGTCGCGCAGGCCCTCGGCGCGGGCGCGCATCCCGAGCGCGGCTGGGCCGAACTCCTCGGCGAACACGATGCCGTGGTAGCCGTCGTACGGCTCGGTCAGCGTCGGGAACTTGTCGGTCGCCGCCCAGTCGAAGCGGCCGCCGTCGACGACCACGCCGCCGAGCGCGACACCGTGACCCCCGAGGAACTTCGTGATCGAGTGCGTCACGATGTCGGCGCCGTGCTCGATCGGCCGGATGAGGTACGGCGTCGAGAACGTCGAGTCGACCATCAGTGGCAGCTCGTTGCGGTGGGCGACGCCGGCCACGGCCTCGATGTCCATGATCTCGATGCCCGGGTTGCCGAGCGTCTCGCCGTAGACGATCTTCGTGTTCGGCTGGATGGCCGCCTCGAACGCCGCCGGGTCGCGCGGGTCGACGAACGTCGTCGTGATCCCGAACCTCGGGAACGTGTGCTTCATCGCGTTGTACGAACCGCCGTAGAGGTTCTTCGACGAGACGATGTGGTCGCCGGCGTTCAGCAGCGAGGCGACGGCGAGGTGCAGCGCGGCCGTGCCGCTGGCGGTGCACACGGCACCGACCCCTCCCTCCATCGCGGCGATGCGCTCCTCGAGCACCGCGACGGTCGGGTTCGAGATGCGGCTGTAGATGTGGCCGGGCGCCTCGAGGTTGAACAGCGCCGCCGCCTCGTCGGTGTCGGGGAACGAGTACGACGTCGTGAAGTAGATCGGAACCGCTCGTGCGCCGGTCGTCGGGTCAGGGCGCTGGCCGGCGTGCAGGCTCAGCGTGTCGAAGCGCAAGAAGTCGGGCTCCACCATGCGGCGACACTACCGCTGACGTCTGGAAGGTCGCCGAGCCGGCTTCGCCGCGAGCAGCCAGCCAACGACGCCCATCTCGCCGGCCGGCCGCGACGCAGCACTCAGGTGGGCCAGCGTCGAAGCGGTAGCGGAGGCGGCGAGCTCGGGAGGCGCAGCCAGTCATCTCGCGGGAAGTCGGCCGCGCGCGTATGGGCAGGGAGGCGAGGAGCGCGGCGAGCGAGGCCCGCAGCTCCCGGTAGGCGAGAGTTACTCGCTCGAGCCCGTGCGCAGCCCGTTGAGAACGGTCACGTCGGCGACCAGAAGGCGACGTCGCCCTCGACCAGGAAGCTGGATGCGCCCGACGTGGTGGCGTCGTGGATCCACACCCCGGACTCGCCGGATTGCGACGCTCCGACGTGGGTGAAGTAGCGGCCGTCGGGCGACCACAGGGTCTGGCTCCGCACGTACTGATCCCAGAACGGGAGGTACCCGGTGAGCAGGGTGTCGTCGACGTCGAACATCGCGGTGCTGGTCCGGTTGCCGTCGAGGTCGTAGACGTCCCACTGGCCGAGGCCGGCGAACGCAGTCCTGACCAGCACCCGCGAGCCGGTCGGGTCGAACATGGGTGCGACGGTCGGTTCGCCGCTCAGTCGTCGCGTCGTCCGGTCGGCGGTGTTCACGATCCAGAGCCCGCGCGTCAAGCTCGTGGGCGTCGCCGAGGCCGGGGCACCGCGGAGGGCGTTGACGGCGTCGGGGTCGACCGGCGCGAACGACGCGACCGCGAGATGATCGCCGGTGTCGGCGATGTCGAAGAGCACGAACTGCTCGAACGACGCCAGCTCGGCGATCGAGCCGGTCGCGAGGTCGTAGGCGACGAGACCCCTGCGCTCATCGGACTCGGCGGTGAAGTAGACGATGTCGTCGGTCGGATGCCAGGCCGGCGCCTGATGCCCGCCGGAGACGAATCCGAGCGGCTCGAGACCGCCGTCGACGTCGACGATCCGCATGTCGGTGGCGACGTGGGAGACCAGCCGGTCGCCCTGGGGTGAGAAGTCCGAGTAGTACGGCAGGCCGAGATCGATCAGCGCGAACGGCGCGTCCCCGGCGTCGTCCGAATCGTTCGCGAGGTCGACGATCACCACGCCGAAGCCGTCGGGCGACGGCGTGAGCGCGAGCACGCTCGATGCGGTCGGGTCGAAGGTGATGTAGTCGGGCCGGCCGGGGAGTGGGTGGGTCGAGTGGTCGGCGCCGTCGACCGAGGCGGTCACGAGCTCCCACGTGGTGCCGTCGGGGCTGCTCGTCCAGGCGAGGCGGCGGCCGTCGGGCGACCAGATCGGCTGCCAGATGATCGCGTCCTCGTCGGTGGAGTAGGTGGCGACCTTCGTGCCGTCGGCGCGGTACGACGCGAGCGCGTCGGCGCCGCCGTCGCGATCGTGCACGATCACCAGGCTGTTCGCTGCGCCGTCGACGATGGGCTCGCCGGAGGGAACCCCGGGCGTCGGCGCCGCCGGGTTGCTGGGTTCGGCGGTGGTCGCCGGGGCGCCGGCGTCCTCGGCGGCCGCCGCACCGACCTCTGCCGTGGTCGACGGAACCGACCCGACCTCCCGCTCGGTGTAGCCGGCGGAGTCGCTACATGCGGCCGCGACCACAGCGGCGGCTGCGAGCAGGATCGATCGGTGCCTCACCGGGGGAGCTTCCCACGTAGCTCGCGGCGATGGCGCCTCGTCCGCCGGTCCGCAGCAACCGCCTCGATCAGTCGGCCGTCATCCTGTACCTGATCGGCAGCGACTTATGGCCGCCGACGAACGTGGTCTTCATCGTCGCGGGGTCACCTGCGAGCTCGATGTGCTCGATGCGGGGGACCAGCGCCCCGAACAGGCTCCGCATCTCGTTGCGAGCCAGCTGGGCGCCCAGGCAGAAGTGGATGCCGTAGCCGAAGCTGATGTTCTTGTCCGCGTTCGGGCGCTCGATGTCGAATCGCAACGGGTCGTCGAACACCTTCGGGTCGAGGTTGGCTGCCTTGTACGACAGGTAGAGCCAGTCCCCCTTGCGGACCTCCTGCCCGAGGATCTCGGTGTCCTCCTGCGCCGTGCGCATGAAGTGGCGGACCGGCGCCGTCCACCGGATCATCTCCTCGACGGCGTTGTTGAGCAGATCGGGCTGCCGCCGCAACATGGCGAGCTGGTCGGGGTTCTCGACCAGCGCGTGCATGCCACCCGCCATCGCCGACGACGTCGTGTCGTGCCCCGCGGTCGCGACGATCACGTAGTACCCCATCGTCTCGAGATCCGGCATCGGGGTGCCGTCGATCTGCCCGTTGGCGATCAGCGTGGCGAGGTCGTCGCCGGGGTTCGCACGGCGGTCGGCGGTGAGGCCGGTGAAGTACGCGTAGAAGTCGGCGAGGACTTCGGCGATCACCTCCGGGCTGATCTCGTCGCGCTGCAGGTCGGGATCCTGCCCTCCGAAGAGCTGCTGGGTGAGGGTGAGCATGCGCGGGTAGTCGTCCTCGGGCAGCCCGAGGATCTGCAGGATCACCTGGAGCGGGTAGGGCAGCGCAATGTCGACGGCGAAGTCGCACTCACCATCCATCGCCTCCATCGTCGCGACCGCCTGGCGGCTGAGCTCGGTGAGCCGATCGTCGAGGCGTTTGACGCTGGCCGGCTTGAACCAGTCGGCGGTCAGCCGCCTGTACTTCGGGTGCTCGGGCGGGTCCATGTGGATCAGCGTCTTGATGTCGAGCTGGCGGGCATCGATGGTCGCCTGGTCCTGCAGCACCGCCTCGGGGCCGTTCGTGAAGAGCCCGGGTTGTCGCTCGATGTCGAGCACTGCGCCATGGTCGATCACCGCCCAGAACGGCGCGAATCCTTCCCGCTCTATCCGGTGGATGCCGCCCTGTTCGTGCAGCGCGAGCGCGGTTCGGTTCCAGTCGTCCAGGTCGCCCCACCGGTGGTTGTCCGTGAAGATGTCGTGTGGCGCCGGCGCCCCGACCGT